>NZ_JBWLUT010000086.1:0-34701 GCF_056504575.1 Blautia sp. CGZ-1-C1 | reverse complement strand
TGCCCATTATGATGCTGATCATGAACGGAGTATCTGTACTCATTATTTACAGTGGTGCCCATGCCGTAGACAACGGAACCATGCAGGTTGGTAATGTTATGGCATTCATCCAGTATGCAATGCAGATTATTATGTCATTCCTTATGATCACTGCAATGTCCATTATGCTTCCAAGGGCAAATGTGGCAGCGCTTCGTATTGATGAGGTTCTGAAAACAGAGGTTTCCATTCAGGATCCGGAAACTCCGGTACATCCGTCAGAAAGTGTGAAAGGTGAGATCGAATTTGACCATGTATCCTTTGCTTACCCGGAAGCAGGCGAGAATGTACTGACAGATATTTCCTTTAAAGCAAAGAAAGGACAGACGATCGCAGTAATTGGAAGTACAGGAAGTGGTAAGAGTACCCTGATTAACCTGATCCCAAGATACTATGATGTGACAAAGGGTTCTGTTAAAGTGGATGGTGTGGATGTACGCGACATGACTCAGAAGGAACTTCGTGACAAATTGGGATATGTGCCGCAGAAGGGTGTACTTTTCTCAGGTACTATTGATTCCAATATCCGTTATGGTGAGCCGGAGATCACTGATGCACAGGTGAAAGAAGCAGCAGAGGTTGCACAGGCTACAGAATTTATTGATACCAAACCGGAGAAGTATTAAATCCCCTGTATCACAGGGAGGTACCAATGTTTCAGGTGGACAGAAACAGCGTCTGTCCATTGCCAGAGCCATTGCAAAGGATCCGGAGATCTTTATCTTTGATGACAGCTTCTCTGCCCTTGACTTTAAGACTGACAGTCAGTTAAGAAAGGCATTGAAGGAATATACCAAAGATGCAACTACTGTGATCGTTCCCAGAGGATCAGTACCATCCTTGGTGCAGATCAGATCATTGTACTGGACGACGGACATATGGCAGGCATTGGAACTCATAAGGAACTGATGGCAAATTGTGAGGTATATCAGCAGATTGCAAGATCTCAGTTATCAGAGGAGGAACTGGCATGAGCGAACAGAGAAGAAGAGGTCCTATGGGAGGACATGGACGTATGATGTCCGGCGAAAAGGCGAAAGACTTCAAAGGCTCCATGGCTAAGCTTTTCCGCTATATGGGACGATATAAATTCCGCTTTATACTGATGTTTATCTTTGCAGTAGCGGGAACTGTGTTTAGTATTGTAGGGCCTAAGATTTTAGGTAAGGCGACAACAGAGCTGTTTAACGGCCTGGTTGCCAAGGTAAACGGAACCGGTGAAATCGACTTCGGAAAAATCGGGATGATCCTGTTATGGACACTTGGATTATATGTGTTAAGTGCATGCTTTTCCTTTGTACAGGGATTTGTAATGTCAGGAATCTCCAATGATGTCACCTATAATCTGAGAAAAGATATTTCAAAGAAAATCAACAGACTGCCTCTGAATTATTATGAGAGCAGAACAAACGGTGAATCCTCTCCCGTATCACCAATGATGTGGACACTTTGCAGATGAGTCTGAACCAGAGTCTGACACAGCTGATCACATCAGTGACAACCCTGATTGGTGTATTTATTATGATGCTTTCCATTAATGTGTGGATGACTCTGGCAGCACTTCTGATCCTGCCGGTTTCCATGTTCATCATCCAGACTGTCATGAAGCATTCACAGAAATACTTCCAGGATCAGCAGAGCTATCTGGGTAAAGTAAACGGTCAGATCGCAAGAAAACTTCGGTGGTCATGATGTGGTCAGAGTTTTCGACAAAGAGAATGATGTAGTAGAGGAATTTGAAAAAGACAATCAGAAGCTTTATGAATCTGCATGGAAATCTCAGTTCTTCTCAGGAATGATGATGCCGATCATGCAGTTTGTAGGTAACCTTGGATACGTAATGGTAGCTCTTCTGGGCGGTGTGTTTGTAATCAAAAAAAGTATTGAGGTCGGTGATATCCAGTCCTTCTTCCAGTACATCCGTAACTTTACACAGCCAATCCAGCAGATTGCACAGGTCACTAACCTGTTACAGTCCTCTGCTGCAGCTTCCGAGCGCGTATTTGAATTCCTGGAGGAGCCGGAAGAGAGCCAGAATGAGAAGAACCCTGTAGATATTGATACACTTACAGGAGATGTTCTGTTTGAACATGTAAAATTCGGCTACAATCCGGATAAGATCATTATCAATGACTTCTCCGCAGATGTGAAGGATGGTCAGAAGATTGCCATTGTAGGGCCAACAGGTGCAGGAAAGACAACTATGGTGAAATTGCTTATGAGATTCTATGATCTCAATGGCGGAAGTATTAAGGTAGACGGTTATGACATCAAAGACTTTAACAGAAGCAGTCTGAGAGAGATGTTTGGAATGGTGCTTCAGGATACATGGCTGTTCTCAGGGACCATTATGGAAAATATCCGTTACGGACGTCTGGATGCTACAGATGAAGAGGTGATCGCAGCAGCAAAGGCAGCCCATGTGCACAACTTTATTATGCAGCAGCCGGGCGGCTATGATATGGTTCTGGATGAAGAAACCAGCAATATTTCCCAGGGACAGAAACAGCTTCTCACTATTGCCAGGGCAATCCTTGCAAATAATAAGATTCTGATCCTGGATGAGGCAACCTCATCTGTAGATACTAGAACCGAAGTGCGTATCCAGAAAGCCATGGACAATCTGATGAAGGGCAGAACAAGCTTTGTGATCGCACACAAGACTTTCTACCATCAAGGATGCAGATCTGATTCTGGTTATGAAAGACGGTGACATTATCGAGCAGGGAAATCATGAAGAACTTCTGGCTAAGAAAGGCTTCTATGCAGACCTGTATAACAGCCAGTTTGAGAATAAGGCAACTGCATAAAGTTATTATAAATCCCTCAGGGGTATTTGTGAAAGAGAATATATCTGGTGGATATAGGATCTCACAGATACCGGCTGAGGGATTTTCGGCATTCTCATGCCAAAACACCTCGCGGGATAGTGGCGTGTGAACAGTAATATTTTAGTCTTTTCTGTCAGAGGGTAATATGTTATAATTAAAAACTAACTTACGAAAAATGATAAATTTTATCATAGAAACAGAAGAAAATGATAACAATAATAAGGAGTATTGTAGCTGTGAAGTTACTGAACAGCTGCAAATATCAGAGGATATCAACAATATGACAGATAAGAAAAACGGCAGAGAATATCTGGGCTATGTGCTGGAAAAATTAAAAGAACGTATCACAGAGATCAGCCTCTCTCTGGTGGAAGGCCAGAAAGAGATTGAGGGAATGCATGAGTATTACTGGGAAAATTATACAGAGATGGACCAGTATGGCTATGAGAATTATGATAATCAGCAGGCATTGTTCCGCCAGATTTCCGCAAATGAAGAGCAGCTGATTCTGAAACAGAGATTTCGCAGAATGGCAGATTCTCCATTCTTCGGAAGAGTGGATTTCATTTACGAAGGAGAGGACGAACCGGAGATCTTTTATATTGGAATTGGAAATTTTGCAGAGAAAGCAGGGCATATTCCATTAGTATACGACTGGCGTGCTCCGGTAAGCGGTCTGTTTTATGACTATGACAAAGGACCGGCTTCTTATGAGGCTCCCATGGGTGAAATCCATGGTGAGGTTGCTTCCAAATGGCAGTACAAGATCCGCAACGGAAAAATGATCTATGAATTTGAAAGTGATGTAAAAATTGATGATGAGATCCTGAAAGCAGAACTGGGAAGTAACGGTGAGGTACAGCTTAAGAACATCATCCGTACCATTCAGAAGGAGCAGAATGCCATCATTCGAAATACCAAAGACAGGATTATGGTAATCCAGGGTGCAGCAGGAAGCGGGAAAACTTCCGTTGCACTTCACAGGATTGCCTATCTTCTCTATCATGACAGACAGAATCTGAAGTCTTCCAATATTCTGATCCTGTCGCCAAATGGAGTGTTTTCTGATTATATCTCCCATATCCTTCCTGAACTGGGAGAAGAGAATATTAAGGAAATGAGCTTTGATCTTTTTGCCTATAAGCAGCTTAGGGATACAGTTTCTGACTGCGAAGACCGCTATGATGAAATTGAACGCAGAATCCGTTTTCCACAGAAGGCTTCTTTGGCAGAGGAGAAACAGTCCATGGAATTTATAAATCTTATGGAACGCTATCTGGTGGAACTGGAAGACCGGCTGATGAATTTCAGGGATGTGGAATACAATGGATTTGTAAAGACAGAGTCTGAGATCATTGAACTGTTTTATTTTAAATTTCAGGATTTTCCGCTTCTTTCAAGAATGGATGCAGTTGCAGATTATTTTATTGACGAGGTGGAAACTCTGCGGAATCGTGATCTGGCAGATGATGAGAAAGACCTGATCCGTGAGAAATTCATGAAACTGTATGTGACCGGAGATCTTTATGTGATCTACAGTCAGTTCCTGAAAGAGAACGGATACAAAGGACTTCCGCGTGTTTCTTATGAGAAAAGAAAGCTGAAATATGAGGATGTTTATCCTGTTCTTTATCTGAAATATCGTTTGCAGAGCCAGCAGGGAAGAAGCAATATCAAGCATCTGGTGGTAGATGAGATGCAGGATTACTCAAGGCTTCAGTATGAAATCCTGCAGAGGATTTTCTCCTGCAAAATGACGATCCTGGGTGACCGGGCACAGACTATGGATGACAAACAGCAGGATGTGCTGAAATTTCTGCCGAAGATTTTCGGGAGAGATATCCACAAGATCATTATGAATAAGAGTTACCGTAACACCATAGAGATTGCGTCTTATGCAAATCAGCTTGCGGGTATTGAAGATATGGAACTCTTTGAACGTCATGGTGCTTCGGTGGAGGAGAAAATATTTGCAGATATGAGCCATGCTGCGGAAGAGATTGCAGAAACTCTGAAACTCGGCGAAGAAGAATATGAAACAGCAGCGGTTGTCCTGCGTACAGAGAAAGAAGCAGAACATATGTGGCTTATTCTGAAGGAAATTCTGGGAGAAAAAGGATTTGATGTAAAAGAACGCCTGTCTTATCTGGACAGAAACAGCACAAGCTTTAAGAAAGGTCTTACAGTTACGACATTCTATCTGGCAAAAGGTCTGGAATTTGATCAGGTATTTGCAGTATTTCCGCAGAAAGACCAGACACCGCTTGTGCGTCAGGCGAGATATATCGCTGCAACAAGAGCCCTTCATGAACTGCATATGTATGAAGTGGAAAAATAAAAAAGTAATCGTTACTGTTCACTCCGTTCACAGTAACGTAGCCAAAATTCATTCCAGATTGCCTGCGGCAATGGAATTTTGGCTTGTATGTCTCGGGATTTTGGCATATTCATGCCAAAACACCTCGCGGGATAGTGGTGTGTGAACAGTAACAAGTAATCTCTCAGTTACAGAGAAAAAAAGATAAATGGTATGATGGAGCAGAAAAATGGCGTTATAACAGACTATGTAAATCGCAGAAGGCTGAGAAATCGACATTGACATCTATGTAATGAAACTGTAAAATATATAATGTCAGTGGCAAAATACCTTTTGTTCCTGACACCATATTTTATAAAGTACGGAACAGTTATAATAATGTCAGAGAGAGGTTTCCTCTCCTGACCTGATATCAAATATTACCTGAAGACTATATACCTATTCTAAGGAGGATATTATGAAAAATAAAAGAGTACTAATGTTATTGGCCTTAACAGCTGTATTATCTGTTTCCATGACTGCATGTAGCTTTGGAGGCGGCAGTGACGAGGATTCAAGTGTGGTACAGGTAACTCCTACACCGGAGCCAACCAAAGCAGCGAAAGCAACTCCTACCCCTGCACCGGCCAATGCCCAGAATACTACCTATACATCTAAGAACAAAGCAGTATCCATTAAACTTCCGGATGCGACATGGGCGAATAAATCAGATTCTGACGATATGTTAAGCTTCGAGTCACCGAAACAGGGCAAACTCCTGATCCTGCATGGTTCCGGTGAGGAGGATATGTCTGTGGCGATCATTCCAAGTTCACAGGATACAGCCTCTGCACTTGTAAAGGCAGATAATCTTGTAGAAGGTACAGATTTTGAGATCCAGGATTATAAATCAGAGGAAGTCAGCGGTGTAAATGTTTACAGCTATACAGTTCATTACCTCACTGACAAGAGTGACTATAAATATGTTGTAAATAAATATTTCACAGATAATACAAAAGAATTTTACAGTGTTGCAGGTTCTGTAAAGGATGAGAAAGCACTGGCAGGAATCAAGACTTCTGTTGATTCATTCACTATTTCCGGTGATTCTGTACTGAAAGCAGCAGCAACAGGAAAAACTTCAGGAACTACAGCAGGTACAACTGCGGACGGCACTTCAGGAACTACAGGAACAGCGGCTGCAGGTACAGACACAACAGCATCCGGCAGTTCATCAGATGGAAGTTCTTCAGCAGGCACAGACGGTTCTTACAGTGATACTTCATCGGACGGTTCATCAGATTACAGTTCATCAGACTATACTTCTGATGGCAGCAGTGACGGATCTTATGATTATGACGATGGTTCCTCCAATGGATATTATGCAGACGGAACACCTGTAGGAACAGATGATCCGGATTATGATACAGATCAGACAAGAACTATTTACAGAAACTCCGACGGATATCCGCTTGTAATTTATCCGAACGGTGACGGTACATGGTGTGATGATGACGGAAATACCTATGATTTTGCTAATGGTGAGGACGTTTATGATGAGAACGGCGTTGACTATTACTATCATGGAGAACCGGCGTATGTCCGCTATATGCCTAAGAATCAGTAACAGAAAAGTTGAAAAGGACGGCTGCTGTAAAAAACAGTCGTCCTTTTTTGCGCTGACAGAGAACAACCTGTTATTTACATAAGAACGGATATTGTGGTAGAATAGCAGAGAAAATATGTGTTGCTGTGAACAGTAAAACAGGTAGATAATGAGGGCTGATGAATGGAATCATATGGAAGATTTGCCGGTGTTTATGATGTTTTCATGGATAATGTAAACTATCGTGAATGGGCAGACTATATTATAGAAACACTGGCTCAGGACGGAATCAGGGATGGTCTGGTTCTGGAGCTGGGATGTGGAACAGGTACTGTGACGGAGATGCTTGCAGATGCCGGATATGATATGATCGGTATCGATAATTCTGAGGAGATGCTTGCAGAGGCTATGGAGAAGCGGGCAAAATCCGGTCATGATATTCTGTATCTTTTGCAGGATATGCAGGATTTTGAGTTATATGGTACGGTTCGTGCTGTGATCAGTGTCTGTGACAGTATGAATTATCTGACGGACGAGGAAGATCTGGAGTATCTTTTTGCGCTGGTAAATAATTATCTGGATCCGGGCGGACTGTTCATTTTTGATATGAATACGATCCATAAATACCGGGATGTGATCGGTGATACGACTATTGCTGAGGACAGAGAGGACGGAAGCTTTATCTGGGAGAACAGTTATGACAGGGAAAATTCCCTGAATGTATATGAACTGGCACTTTTTCTTCCAAGAGAAGACGGATTGTATGAGAAGTGTGAGGAGGAACATGTACAGAAAGCGTATTCCATAGAAGCAATCAAGGCTATGATTGTGAAGGCAGGAATGGAACTGGTGGCAGTCTGTGATGCATATACTCATAATCCGGGTGATGAGAACTGTGAACGTCTGACTTTTGTTGCAAGAGAGCATGGAAAAAGTGCACAGAACGGATATCATGGAAAAATCCCGGAGAAACCTGAGACACATCGCGCGGATAGTGGTGTGTGAACAGTAACTATTTTTGGACGTTAACGTCTGTTTACAAAATAATATGAAAGAAATAACAGGAGTAATAAACGAATGAACGATTATATTATCAGAGCAATTGCAGCGAATGATCAGATTCGTGCATTTGCGGCAGTTACTACAGAAACAGTAGAAACAGCGAGACAGGATCACAATACAAGTCCGGTTGCCACAGCAGCACTGGGACGTCTGCTTACAGCAGGTGCCATGATGGGGACCATGATGAAGGGGGATAAGGATATCCTTACACTTCAGATTAAGGCAGGAGGACCACTTGAAGGAATTACAGTAACTGCAGATTCCAAAGGTCGTGTAAAGGGATATGTGGGAAATCCTGATGTATGTATTCCGGCAAACAGCAAGGGTAAACTGGATGTTGCAGGTGCTGTCGGTATAGGATTTATGAATGTGATCAAGGATATGGGACTGAAAGAGCCTTATGTTGGACAGGTTGCGCTTCAGACCAGTGAGATCGCAGAAGACCTTACCTATTATTTTGCTACAAGTGAACAGGTACCGTCAGCAGTTGGTCTCGGAGTTCTTATGAATAAAGACAATACAGTACGTCAGGCTGGCGGATTTATCGTGCAGCTGATGCCGTTTGCAGAAGAAAGCACAATTGCGAAGCTTGAGGAAAATGTACAGAAAATCACATCTGTCACAAATCTTCTGGAAGAGGGACATACTCCTGAGAGTCTGCTTGAGAAAGTTCTGGAGGGCTTTGACATGGAGATTAATGAGAAAGTTCCTACGGAATTTTACTGTAACTGCAGCAGAGAAAGAGTGGAGAAAGCCCTGATCAGCATCGGAAGAAAAGAACTCAATGAAATGATTCAGGAAGGTAAGTCCATCGAGATGAACTGCCATTTCTGTAATAAGAATTATGAATTTACAGTGGAAGAACTGAAAGAAATCCTGCGTAAATGTAAATAAGAGATGCAAATGTACTGACAGATGGATCTGCCGGAGCACAGGGAAGAAGAGGTAGAAAATGAAAAACGGTTATATCAAAACAGCGGCCGCAACACCTTATATCACAGTTGCAGACTGCAATGCCAATGGAAATGAGATTATCAGACTGATCCATGAGATGGAAAAAGAACATGTGAAGGTTATGGTTTTTCCGGAGCTTTGTATCACAGGCTATACCTGTCAGGACCTTTTCCTGCAGAGACGTCTTCTCGACAGCGCCTGGGAAACTTTGCTGAAGATCACAAAGGAAACTGCTGATGTGGATGCCCTTGTTTTTATAGGTGTGCCTTTCAGAAATCATGGAAAATTATATAATGCGGCAGCGGTTTTAAACAGAGGCGAGATTATTGGGCTGGTTCCGAAAACTTATCTTCCAAACTATGGAGAGTTTTATGAGCAGCGCCATTTTGCATCAGGTCTTGGATGTCTGGAATATGTGGATATTGAGGGAAAGAGAGTTCCTTTCGGAACAGACATTCTTTTTATCTGTGAGGAGGAGCCGGAGCTTGTGGCAGCAGCAGAGATCTGTGAGGATTTATGGGTGACACTGCCGCCAAGCGTTCTCCATGCACAGGCAGGAGCGAATCTGATTGTGAATCTGTCAGCCAGCAATGAGATGGTCGGAAAGGACAGCTACCGCAGAGATCTTGTTTCCGGACAGTCTGCACGTCTGGTGTGCGGATATGTATATGCAAATGCAGGAGAAGGTGAGTCCACACAGGATCTGGTCTTTGGCGGTCAGAATATGATCGCAGAGAATGGAGTGATCCTTGCGGAAGGAAAACGTTTCCACAATGGTATTGTATACAGTGAGATTGATGTGCAGAGGCTGAACGATGAGAGAAGAAGACTGACTACTTATCAGCCGGCTGACGACAGTGATCACATTAAAGTGTGCTTCCATCTGAATGTGGAAGAGACAAAACTGACCAGAAAATATTCGCAGTATCCTTTCGTACCTTCACGAAAAGAAGAAAGGGATATGCGCTGTGATGAAATCCTGAATATTCAGGCAATGGGACTTAAGAAACGTATGGATCATATCCATTGCCATAAGGCAACAGTGGGACTTTCCGGAGGTCTGGATTCCACACTGGCACTGCTTGTGATCGCAAGAGCCTTTGACCTTTCCGGCGCTGACAGAAAGGATATTCACTGTATTACCATGCCATGCTTTGGAACAACAGACAGAACTTATCAGAATGCCTGCAAATTAAGTCAGTGTCTGGGTGCGACTTTAAGTGAGATTAATATCAAAGAAGCAGTAAATGTACATTTCCGGGATATTGCTCATGATCCGTCTGTGCATGATGTGACTTATGAGAACAGCCAGGCAAGAGAGAGAACGCAGATCCTGATGGACAGTGCAAATCAGGATGGCTCGATTCTGGTGGGAACAGGAGATCTGTCTGAACTGGCTCTGGGATGGGCAACCTACAATGGTGATCATATGTCCATGTACGGAGTGAATGCTTCAGTGCCGAAAACTCTGGTGCGTCATCTTGTACGTTATTATGCGGATACCTGCAAAGATGAGAAGCTGACAGAGGTTCTTCTTGATATTCTGGATACACCGGTAAGTCCGGAGCTTCTGCCGCCTAAGGATGGCAAGATCGCACAGAAGACAGAAGATCTGGTGGGACCTTATGAACTTCACGATTTTTATCTGTACTATATGCTTCGTGCAGGATTTGAACCGGAGAAAATTTACAGGCTGGCATGTGAGACTTTTGAAGAAATGTATGATAAGAAGACAATATTTAAATGGCTGAAAACCTTCTACTGGAGATTTTTTGCACAGCAGTTTAAACGTTCCTGTCTGCCGGATGGCCCGAAGGTGGGAAGCGTTGCGGTTTCACCGAGAGGTGATCTGAGAATGCCAAGTGATGCAAGTGCAGGAGTATGGCTGGAGCAGCTTGAGAATATGGATATTTATAGCAATCCTCGTAAATAATGCATTATTTTAGAGGATTGCTATAGAATCACAAAGCGGAGAACGATCAATTGTTCTCCGCTTTTTTCAGTGCTGTTTCAATTGCATTCAAAAGAATTATGGAAGTATACTTCTGATCTTCAGAATATTGAATATTTTCCAGCGACTGGGAGGTATAGATCTGGCTGGCCAGTGATTCCAGAGCCGGTTCCATGAGAGGAAACATGGCTGCGGTGCTTTCACTTAAATTTACCAGACGGATGGAAGTTACCCTGTCAGAGTCAACGGTTACTTCCAGGTCAAAGGTGTTTTCATTCAGGTCGATGGAGGAAGTATAAATTCCCGGTTTGTACCGGCTTTTGGCATCGGCTGAGGTACTTTTTTTCTGACCAGGTCCAAACATGAAAAAAAGTACAATAGCCAGGATGACAGCAAGAAGGAGGAAAATGCCGGTGTATATAACTTCCTTCATATGTAGGACTATGATTTTTGTTTTTGCACTCATGGTACACGCCTCCTGGATGGTTTTGTATATTCTATTACAGAAGTACTTAAATTATGATATACTGAAATAATGAATGTTGAGTAACTGACAGTAAGGAGAGAAGAATGTCATTGCAGTTTATAATCGGCAGCTCCGGAGCCGGAAAATCATATTTTGCATATAAAAGGATTATTCAGGAATCACTGCAACATCCGGAGAAAAATTATTATGTGATCGTGCCGGAGCAGTTTACCATGCAGACACAGAAGACGTTGGTGGAAATGCACCCGGGAAAAGGAATCCTGAATATTGACATCCTGAGCTTTGAACGTCTTGCGTACCGTGTATTTGAAGAAACCGGCGGAGATAACAGAAAGGTTCTGGAAGATACGGGAAAAAGCATGGTGCTGCAGAAAATGGTGCAGCAGCACAGAAAGGAACTTGCCTATCTGGGAAGTCAGATGAACAAGCCGGGATATCTGGATGAGGTGAAGTCTCTGGTGTCAGAATTTATGCAGTATGATATCAGAGAAGAGAATCTGGCGGAAATGAAAGAGAAGGCCAAAGATCAGCCATTACTTGAAATGAAGCTTAAGGATGTGGGAATCCTTTATCAGTCATTCAGGGAATTTCTGAAGGGGCATTATATGACAGGGGAAGAGGTGATGGATGTCCTGCTTAAACAGCTTCCTTTTTCCGAAAAGCTTAAGGGAGCGGAATTTCTCTTTGATGGATTTACCGGATTCACGCCAATTCAGGTCAATGTGCTCAGGGAACTTCTGGTCATTGCTGACCGCATAAGTGTTACTGTGACTATGGATGAACGGGAGGATGCTTTTTCTCCGGGAAAACCTTATCAGCTTTTCTTTATGAGCAAACAGATGATACGGACACTTGCAGGGCTGACCAGAGATCTGGAGGATCCGGTGTATCTGAAACCATCCGGACAGTCCCGGTTTGCACAGGCACCTGCCTTACAGTTTCTGGAGAAAAATATCTTCCGCTACAGAAAGGGCGTATATTCCAAAGAGCAGCAGGAGATAAAGATATTTACTGCTCCATCCCCCCTGGAAGAAATGCGGGAGGCTGCCCGAAAGGTGTCAGAACTTGTGCGTACCTGCGGATACCGTTATGGTGAGATTGCAGTGATCACAGGAAATCTGGAAGAATATGCAAGACTTGCAGCACAGGTATTTGAGGAGGCGGATATTCCATATTTTATTGACGAGAAGCATTCGGTACTGATGAATCCTTTTGTGGAGTATCTGCGTGCTGCCATGGAGATGGCAGTGCAGGGCTTTCCTTATGAGAGCGTTTTCCGTTATCTCAGATGCGGGATGTCAGAAGTTACCAGAGAACAGGCTGATAAGCTGGAGAATTACGTGCTGGCGCTGGGAATCCGGGGATATAAGAAATGGTCTGAAAAATGGGTTCGTGTATACAGAGGAATGGAAGCGGAGAAGATACAGGAACTGAATGAGATCAGAGAGATTTTTGCAGAAGAAGTAAAGGAACTTGCACAGGGATTTGGTTCCGGGAAGAAGACAGTGGAAGAGTACTGCCGGATTCTCTATGATTTTATCCAAAAAAGCAATGTCTGGCAGAAACTGAAACGACAGGAGCGAAAGTTTAAAGAGTCAGGCGATAAAGCAATGGAAAAAGAATATAACCAGATTTATGGAATTGTGATGGACCTGCTGGATAAGATGGTTGAGATTCTTGGCGAAGAAACGGTAAACAGACAGGAGTTCCGACAGCTTCTGGAATCAGGACTTTCGCAGGCAAAGGTTGCATTGATCCCGCCGAGCGTAGATCAGGTGATGGTGGGTGATATGGAACGATCCCGTTTAAAGGAGATTAAGGCGTTATTCTTTGTTGGCGTGAATGAGGGTAATATTCCAAAGAGTACACAGACAGGAGGAATCTTATCAGAGCTTGACAGGGATTTCTTCCAGGAGCAGGGAGTGGAACTGGCACCGGGGCCTAAAGAACTGATGAATATGCAGAGGTTCTATCTGTATCTGAATATGACGAAACCGGGAGAAAAGCTGATTCTCTCCTATAGTGATACCAATGCAAAAGGAGAAGGCATAAGTCCGGCATATCTGATCGGGAGTATACGCAGTCTGTATCCGAAGCTGGAAATTGAGGGTGGAGCCGGGGTCAGACCCCATAAAATTTCTATAAACAATTATTATTATCCAGAAAATCCGGAAGCGGGGATTGATCTGTTTCTGGAGAAGCTGGCACAGGAAACAGAGAAAAATCATGAGGATATTCTGGAGCAGGCAGATGAGACGGATGCAGTGTTTGGAGAGCTTTACAGCTGGTATCTGCGGAATCCGGAATACAGAAGCAGAGTACAGAAGCTGGTACAGTCGGCTTTTGCCGGAAAACCAAAGGACATTATCAGCCAGAGTGTGGCGAAGGCATTATACGGAGAGGTTTCACCTTACAGTGCTACCAGACTGGAACGTTTTGCAGCCTGTGCATTTGCACATTTCCTTCAGTATGGAATGAAGCTTACCGAGCGTGTGGAATATGAGTTTAAACCTATGGATATGGGAAATGTTATGCATGAAGCACTGGAAAGCTTTGCAGAAGAAGTGCGAAAAAGAGGCATGAAATGGACAGAGCTGACAGAACAGGAACGGAATGAGATTGCGGACCGGTGTCTGGATAATATTGTGGCAGATTATGGAAACACGGTGCTCAAAAGCAGTGCCAGGAATGAATATATGATCGAGAGAACAAGGAGAATCCTCAGAAGGACGGTATGGGCACTTCAGAAACAGCTGGAACAGGGAGAATTTCAGCCGGAAGGCTTTGAGGTAACCTTCGGGGGAGGAAGAATTGACAGAGTAGATATTATGGAAGATCAGAATAAGGTGTATGTGAAGGTGATTGATTATAAAACCGGAAATACATCCTTTGACCTGGTTTATCTGTATCATGGCCTGCAGTTACAGTTAATGATCTATCTGGATGGTGCCTTGCGTGTAGAGCAGAAGAAATATCCGGATAAGGAGATTATTCCTGCGGGAGTTTTCTATTACAATATCAAGGATCCTATGATCCAGGAGAAGATAGATGCGGATGTGGAAGCAGTCAGTGCAGGTCTTATGAAAGAACTGAAGATGAATGGGCTGGTTCAGGCAGATCCGGAGCTTGTGTACAGGATGGACAGCAGTCTTGGCTCCATTCCTGTCGCATTTAATAAGGACGGAAGCTTTCGCAAAAATTCTTCTGTGGCAGACAGAACACAGTTTGCAGTGCTTGGACGGTATGTAAGGACGAAGATTGAGAAGATAAGAAGTTCTATTCTGGAGGGAGATGCAGAGGTTTCTCCCTATGAGCTCGGAAAAAAGAATGCGTGTACTTATTGTCCGTATATGACGGTATGTGGATTTGACCGCAGGCTGTCAGGATATGAATTCCGCAGACTGAAAAACTTCTCTGATGAGGAATTATGGAAAGCATTTGACAGGGAGGCAGAATAAGATGGGCGTACAGTGGACAAAGGAGCAGCAGGAGGTTATAAGGCTGCGGGACAGAAATATTCTGGTCAGTGCGGCAGCCGGGTCCGGAAAAACGGCAGTACTGGTAGAACGTATCCTGAGTAAGATCACAGATAAAGAACACCCTGTGGATATTGACAGACTGCTGATCATGACATTTACAAGAGCTGCAGCAGGTGAAATGAAAGAGAGGATCTCGGCAGCTATTGAAAAAGCACTCTGTGAGGATCCCGATAATGAGCATCTGCAGAGACAGACAACCCTGCTTCATACTGCACAGATTACAACGATTGATGGTTTCTGTGCCTATATTATCCGGAATTACTTTCATCTGATCGGACTGGATCCGGGATATCGGACGGCAGATGAGGGGGAACTGAAGCTTCTGCGGGGAGATGTTGTGAAAGCGTTGCTTGAAGAATATTATGCAAAAAAAGATGAAAAGTTTCAGAAATTCGTGGAATGCTTTGCAACAGGAAAGTCAGATGAAAATCTGGGAAACCTGATACAGAAATTATATGAAATGGCTATGAGCAATCCTTTTCCGCAGGAATGGCTGTCCGGCTGTATGGATGATTACAGGATTGATTCCCTGGAAGAGTTAAGAGAGACTGAGTGGATGAAAATGCTTTGGGATGCAGTGAAGGATGAACTGCAGGAAGCTGAAGCTTCTGGTGCAGGAGGCTTCGAAGAATATGCTCAGAGCCGGATGGTCCGTATCTGTATGATGAGGCACTGAGCAGTGATCTGCTTCTTATAAGGAGTCTGCAGGAGCTGGCAGAGAAAAGAGATTATAATGGTACTGCAGAAATCCTTATGAAACCCTCATTTGCCCGGCTGAGCACAAAGAAGGCTGCGGATGTAGATGAACAGAAGAAACAGAGAGTGAAAGATCTCCGGGATGAGGAAAAGGGGATTCTGAAGGAACTGGGGCAGCGATATTTTCAGAGTACAGAGAAGGAACTTCTGGAAGTGATCAGATATATCAGAGGCCCAATAGAGATGTTAGTTGAGCTGACTGTGCAATTTAAAGAGCAGTTCGGAGAGGCAAAGAGAGAAAAGAATATTCTGGATTTTACGGATATGGAACATTTTGCCCTGCAGATACTGATGACGAAAGAAGGGGAAGAAATCCATATGTCTCAGGCTGCAAGAGAGCTCTCCGCAAAGTATGATGAAGTCCTGGTGGATGAATATCAGGACAGTAACTTAGTGCAGGAGCTTCTGACAACAGCAGTATCCGGGTGGATCAACCAGAAGAAAAATATCTTCATGGTAGGAGATGTAAAGCAGAGTATCTATCGTTTCCGTCTGGCAAGGCCGGAGCTTTTCATGGAAAAATATAAAAGTTATTCCACAGAAGAAGCACAGGAGCAGAGAATTGACCTGCACAAAAATTTCCGGAGCAGGGAACAGGTTCTGGAGAGTGTAAACTTTATTTTCCGACAGATCATGGGGGAAGACCTGGGAGGGATTACCTATGACAAAGATGCAGCCCTTTATCCCGGAGCTTCTTTTCCGGAAGGAGAGTCAGAGGAATTTGTAAAGACAGAGGTTCTTCTGGTCGAGAGAGACGGAGAAGAACTGTCTGATGTACAGGACTATGAAGACCCAGGTGTATCGGGAAGCCGCAAAGAAATGGAAAATCAGACCGGACAGGAACTGGAAGCGCTGGCCATTGCACAGAGAATTAAAGAAATTGTGGGAAAAGAACAGATCGTAGATAAAGAGACGAAGGAATACCGGCCTGTGGAATACGGGGATATTGTAATCCTGCTGCGCACTGCCTATGGATGGGCAGAAACCTTCAGGGAAGTGCTGGCGTCTCAGGGAATCCCTGTATATTGTACATCAAGAACCGGATATTTCTCTGCAACCGAGATTGTGACTGTATTGAATTATCTGAAGGTGTGTGACAATCCGCTGCAGGATATTCCGCTTATGGGAGTGCTTCGTTCACCGATCGTCGGATGCACTTCGCAGGAACTGGCAGAGCTTAGAATACAGTATCCTGATGGTCTGCTTTATGAGAGTGTTTCGGCATATGCAGGAGAAAATGAAATCCCCGAAAAAGAACTGGATCCGGATAAGCTGAAATCTGAATTGTTAAACAGTAATCTGCGAACAGATGAAAAGAACTCTCTGAATATTAAATTAAAAGGATTTCTGAGTCTCCTTGAAAAGGTAAGAAATATGGCTGCATATACGCCGGTCCACGAATTGATCCTTTATGTGCTGAAAGAAACCGGGTATGGAGATTATGCAAGGGCACTTCCGGGAGGGGAGCAGCGTTTTGCAAATCTTACCATGCTTGTGGAGAAAGCTATGGACTATGAGAAGACAAGCTACAGGGGTCTGTTTAACTTTGTTCGTTATATCGAACAGCTACAGGCATATCAGGTGGACTATGGAGAAGTCAATCTGACAGGAGCGGGCAATACCGCAGTGGAGATCATGACGATCCACAAGAGTAAGGGACTTGAATTTCCGGTAGTATTTGTGGCCGGTATGGGAAAACAGTTTAATTTTCAGGATATGAATGCAGGTCTTTTGCTTCATCCGGAACTGGGAATAGGGGCTGATGCTATCATACCGGAGAAACGGGTGATCGCATCTTCGCTGAATAAGCAGGTGATCAGAAGACAGCTTCTGAAGGAGAGTCTGGGAGAAGAACTGAGGGTACTTTACGTTGCCATGACAAGAGCAAAAGAGAAACTGATCCTTACAGGAACAGTCGGAAAGCTGGAAAAGCAGATGCTGTCGCTGTCGCGTTTTCTGGATGAGGAAGAAGAACTGCTCCCACTGGGAACCAGAATGAAAGCAAAGAATTACTGGGCTTTTGTACTGCCTGCGCTGGTGCGGCATCGGGCCATGAGTGAACTTCTGTGGGAATATGGAATCCTCATGAAGAAACAGCCGGGGATTTACGATGATATCTCTGAGTTTGTGATAAAAAAGATCACTGTCCGTCAGATGACAGAAAAGGCAGTTCTCATCCAGACAGGAAACCAGATGCAGGAGGAATATCTGAAGAACTGGGATGAAAATAAAGTGTATGATGAGGCTGTGAAGAAAGAGATAGAGAAAAGATTTTCCTTTGTATATCCGTATAAATATCTGGAAGATATTCCGGTTAAAGTCAGTGTTTCGGATCTGAAAAAGAGAAGCTGGCATGATGAAAGTGAACTGGAAGAGAATATCAGTGTGTCTGCCGAAGAGCAGGAGGAAGAACAGGAAGCACCGGTTCCCGCATTTATGGCAGAGAAGCAGGAAGAGTATAAGGGGGCTGCCAGAGGTACTGCTTATCACAGAGTAATGGAATGTCTGGATTATGCAGAAACAGATACAGAGGAACAGCTTCGGGCTCAGTTAAAGAGACTCCTGGAGAGCCGGAAGATGACAGAGCAGGAAGCGGAATGTATCCGGATCCGGGATATCAGGAGGTTTGTGGAGTCCGGGCTGGGGCAGAGAATGAAGAAGGCTGCTATGAAAAAACATCTTTACAGAGAACAGCCTTTTGTGATTCAGAGAAGTGCTTCTATGCTCGATGATGGGTGGAAGAACGAAACAGTGCTGGTGCAGGGAATTATCGATGCCTATTTTATGGAAGAGGATGAGATTGTTCTTGTGGACTATAAAACGGATAGAGTGAAGAGAGGACAGGAACAGAAGCTGATCGATCTGTATCATGTGCAGCTTGAGGATTATGCCCGGGCATTGGAGCGGATGACGGGGAAAAGAGTGAAGGAGAAGATCATTTATTCGTTTACATTGCAGAAAGAGATATTGCTGTGAGCGGAATAGAAATTATTATTGTGAATTCAAATATCCGGCAGGGATAAGCGCGTGTTATACGCGCCACCCTGCCGGATATTTGTTTTTCAGGATCTGGTTGACCAGTTTACCGAAGCCAATGGGATATCCATCTGCACAGAGGAGATGCCAGCCTTTTTTGTGAGCTGCTTCTTCGGGTTCGATATTTAAGGTTTCGCCCTTTAAATATCTGGTGATCCTTTCGTCAGAAGCGGAGAGAGAGATGACTGCTTCTGCTTCATCTTTGCGGATCGCCAGTGCAAGTGGCTGAGACGGCTCGAAGCGGTTTTTCTTCAGGTCACCGAGATAGAGACCGTTTCTTAAGAAGGTGATGCCGCGGAAGTTGTGGGCAACCGGGGGAAGATAGTAGGCTTTATCACCGCGGATTTCCACACGTTCCCAGTCAAATGGCTGACCGCAGAGGGTTTTCAGACCGATTTCGTTCAGAAATTCCTCAATCAGTGGAAATGCGTTTTTGTCCGGTTTTGTGTGAGGACGGGAGCTTTCCTTGATTGCCTGTCCTTTTTTACGGAAGAGCGCAAGGAAGTGTCCCTCTCCGTTCATTTTGTGTGGGAAAATCCGGATGCATTTGATAAGATCAGGGTTTCCGTTTCCCCATTCAGGAACTCCATGGGAGAAGCCTTCATAATCTTCCATTTCTGCCAGTTCCATGTCAGGACGGTTTTCCAGAAGATGGGAAACAGTTTGTTCGTCTTCTGCAGGCGCGAATGTGCATGTAGAGTAAAGCATCAGTCCGCCGGGACGGAGCATATCGGCTGCCTGGAGGATAAGCTCTTTCTGGATTTCGGAAAGCTCCATGGATTTTTCGGGAGTCCAGTCTTTGGCAAGGGCTTCTTCCTTACGGAACATTCCTTCTCCGGAGCATGGAGCATCCAGGATGATCTTGTCGAAGAATTCGGGGAATGCTTTGGTTAACTTTACAGGTGTTTCGTTTGCTACGAAGACATTTGGGATGCCGAAGAGTTCCAGGTTGCGAAGGAGGGCTCTGGCGCGGGAAGTGCTGATATCGTTTGCTACCAGAAGTCCCTGTCCCTGAAGTGCTGCGCCTGCTGCAGTTGCCTTGCCACCCGGTGCTGCGCAGAGGTCCAGGACTCTGTCACCTGGCTCGATGGGAATGCGGGAGGCAGGGGTCATGGCGCTGGGTTCCTGAAGGTAGTAGAGGCCGGCCTGGTAGTATGGGCATCTGGAAGGACGGATGTCTTCATCGTAGAAGTAGCCGTTTTTGATCCATGGGATCTGACGGGTTGGAAATGGAGACAGGTTTTCGAAGTCTTCGCAGGTGATCTTGGAGGTGTTTATGCGCAGGCCGTAGGTTCGGGGGGCGCTGAAGCTGGAGAGGAAGGCGGGGTATTCGTTGCCTAGCATTTCTTTCATTCGGGTGAGGAAGGCGGGGTGGAGTTGTGTTGTATTTTCGTTCATGGTTGTGTAAGTTTCCTTTGCTGTAGTTTAGTCGAATGTTTATAGATAGATATCATGGTAATTATAAATGATAATGGATTTTTGCTAAATAGTATTGACAAAATGATATTATACATCGTATAATATCGTTAACAAAACAATATTGATGTTCTGTATAGTATATAGTCTCCGGCAGGATTGCAGAGATAATGATATTTATGCAGAGCATAATTGAAACAAGGGAGTGAGCATATGGTTTTTAATACGGGTGCTGCGCTTCTGGATGCGGTTGTTCTGGCGGTTGTTTCTAAGGAGAAGGAAGGGACTTACGGGTATAAGATCACGCAGGATGTGCGTGGAGTTCTGGATGTTTCGGAGTCTACTTTGTATCCGGTGCTCAGGAGGTTGCAGAAGGATGATTGTCTGGAGGTTTACGATATGGCGTATGCAGGGCGTAACCGGCGTTATTATAAGCTGACGGACAGAGGTGCTGCGCAGCTGGAGTTTTATAAAGCTGAATGGAAAATTTATGCATCCAAGATAAGCGGGATGTTTGAGGGAGGAATAGGATGATGGACAGGGCGCAGTTTATGCAGGCGCTGGAGAAGCTGCTTGCTGATATTTCCGAGACAGAGAGGCAGGATGCCCTTGATTTTTATAATAGTTATTTCGATGATGCAGGAGCTGAGAATGAAGCTTCGGTGCTCAGGGAACTTGGAAGTCCCGAGAAGGTTGCAGCGATTATCAAGGCGGATCTGAAAGGTTCGGCAGGAGGCTATGAGTATGGAGAATATACGGAGCATGGCTATGAGGATGCCCGAACTAAAGAGAGAGGACAGATGCCTGAGAAATATGGAGAAGAGTCGGGAACAGGGAAGCGTTTTTTCAGAAAGGGGAATCAGGCGGTGCTGATCCTTGCGGTGATTCTGCTGGTTTTTATCTCTCCCTTTGTTAAGGGGGCTGTTGGTGGGATTCTGACATTTGCAGTTGGAATCTTACTGCTTCCGTTCTGGCTGATCGTTGGATTGGGTATAGGCGCTGTGGCTTTACTGGTTGGCGGGCTTGCAGCTGTTGTGGCTGGAGCAGGGCTTTTGACTGTAATGATCGGAACCGGGATCATGACAATAGGAATTGGATGTCTTATGATTGCTCTGGCAATCCTTATGGTATTGGGGCTGATCAGTGTCGCAGTACGTATTGTGCCGAAGTGGTTTCGGAAGATTACTGACTTTTTTAACAGGTTGCTTTACAGAAAGAGAAAGGAGGCGGTTAAATGAAGAAGTTTACAAAAGGAATGTTGATCGCAGCGGGGATTTTTGGTGCTGTGGGAATCGGGCTGACAACTGCCGGTGGTGTTATGGGAGCCAGTATGTCGGAACTGACAGGGGTGGAAAGCCTGAAAAGGGTGCTTCTGGTGGCAGACGGGGATTATGATTATGATGACAGCGATGACTATGACAGCGATGATTATGATGACGATGATGATTATGACGATAGTAGTGATTATGATGACAGCGATGATTATGACGACAGTGAGGATTATGCCCGCGCTGTTGATGAGGATGAGGAAGATGGCACTGTATATCAGCTGAAGTATCAGCCCGCAAAGCTGGATATAGAGCTGAAGTACGATGATCTGATCCTGGAAGAGGGTGACAGTTTCTGTGTCAGAGTTTATGATGACAGTGGGAAGAATGTGACAGTGAAGGAGAGTTCAGATACTCTTAAGGTCAAAAGCACAAAAAAACTGTCTAAGAACAGAAAGGTGTGTATTTCTTATCCGGAAGATGTTAAGCTTCAGGAGCTGGAGATTGAGATGGGTGCAGGTACTGTTTATCTGAACAGAGATATTGAGACAGAGAAGCTGAGTGTGGAGATGGGAGCCGGGGAATTTGAAAGTAAGAATCCGGTGACCGCAAGGGAGGCAGATTTGGAAATCGGAACCGGAAGTATGACATTTGCAGATCTGAGCGCCAGGAAGACAGATGGAGAATGTGGTCTGGGTGAACTGGATCTGACACTGACCGGTACGCAGGAGGATTATAATTATGATCTGGAATGTGGAGTGGGAAATCTGGATGTAGGTTCTGATTCTTACAGCGGACTTGGACGGGAGAAAAGCATTTCCAATAAAGGCGCAGACAGGAAACTGGATCTGGAGTGCGGTATGGGAAGTATATCAGTAGATTTCTCCGGGAAAGAGCACAGAGATTTGCAGACAGCCTGAAGAACATATACTCTGACGTGCAGAAATAAAAGTAGTATTTAACCGAATCAGGAAGTTATTCGGTGTAGAGTAAGTAACGAAGCGGATGATTTTATCTGCTCGACTAATCTGAGTTTAAGGAGGAAATGGAACATGGGTGACAAACGTTTATACAAATCATCAGAAAACAGTATGCTTTGCGGTGTATGTGGAGGAATCGCAGAATATTTTGATATTGACCCTACGCTGGTGCGTCTGGCATGGGTGATCCTTACCTGCTTTGGCGGTGCGGGAATCTGGGCATATATCATTGCGGCAATTATTATTCCCAAAAGATAACAGAATCTCAGGATCCAATCTGTAATAGACAGAAGTTTAACCGAATCAGGCAGGCAGCGAAGCGGATTGCGAATATCCGTTTGAAGAAATACAGTGAAATACAGTATAAAAATTAAGAAAACAGCCCATACTCCAAAGAAAAGGAGTGTGGGCTGTTTTGGATAAAGAAAAGGAAATAAAAGCTTATCTTGATGGAGAATTATTGCCGGAGGTCAGAATGAAGTATGAAATTGCAGAGGAAATGGGACTGCTGGACAGGGTATTGAGTGATGGATGGAAAAGTCTGTCTGCGAAAGAGACCGGAAGGATCGGAGGGTTGATGACGAAACGAAAAAAAGAGAAACTGAAAAAATAAATGAATGATATGGGATAAATATATAACGGAATAAACTTGTTCTCCGGGCGATGATGCTGTAAAATTAAAGTAAGTAGCGAAGTGGATAATTTTATCTGCTATAAATATGGGAGGACAATAAAATGAAGTTAGGTATTCTGGGAGCAGGAGGCATTGCTTCTACTATGGCGAAAACAGTGGCAGAAATGAAAGGTGTGGAGGCGTATGCGGTTGCTGCCCGTGATCTGGAACGTGCCCGGGTATTTGCACAGAAATATGAAGTAAAAAAAGCATATGGATCCTATGAGGAAATGCTGGCAGATGATGAGGTTGAACTGGTTTATATCGCCACTCCTCATTCACACCATTATCTGCATGCAAAAATGTGTCTGGAAGCGGGAAAGCATGTGCTTTGTGAAAAGGCATTTACTGTAAATGCAGAGCAGGCACAGAAATTATTTGACCTTGCAAAAGAGAAAAAGCTTCTGATCACAGAAGCAATCTGGACGAGATATATGCCGTCCAGAAAGATGATCAACGATATTATTGAAAGCGGTGTGATCGGAGAAGTTACGGCAGTTACGGCGAATCTCAGCTATACAGTAAGTCATGTGGAACGTATCCGTAAACCGGAGCTTGCAGGAGGTGCTCTTCTGGATGTAGGCGTATATCCAATCAATTTTGCTTCCATGGTGCTTGGCGATAAGGTAAAGGATGTAAAGGCTACTGCAATCTTTCAGAATGGAGTGGATATTCTGGACAGCATTGCCATGGTGTTTGAGGGAGACTGCATGGCAACCCTTCAGTGTGGAGCAAGGGAAATCTCAGACAGAATGGGAAGTATTTTCGGAACCAGAGGATATATGCAGGTGCAGAATATCAATAATCCGGAAAAGATTACAGTGTTTGATACCGAACATAAAGAAGTGGCTTCTTATGTTGTGCCGGAACAGATCTCAGGATATGAATATGAGGTAGAATCTTGCATGAAAGCAATCCAGGAAGGAAAACTGGAGTGTCCGGAAATGCCTCATGCAGAGACAATAAGGATTATGAAAATCATGGACGATATCCGTAAATCCTGGAATTATGAGATTCCCTGTATCGAATAAAAAGTGTGGAATAATCTTATAAAAAAAGACCAGTAATGTTTTTGATATATACCCGAAACGTTACTGGTTTTTCTTTTCTGCTATAATGGAAATGTAACAAAATTTGTGCTGCCTACAGGGTGGAGCAGTAAGGAGACGGCTTCGGAGATTGCTTCAAGGCTTCTGGATGAGGGGATTGATGTAATGAGTGAAGGGGTTCGTGTAGCTGCTACAGGATATGGGCGCGTAGCTGTGGATTATGCAGATTTTGTGATTACGGAGATTACCTGTCATGGAAGAGGTGGCAGAGAACTGGCGGGAAATGAATGTGCAATTATTGATGTGGGTGGTCAGGATACGAAAGTAATCCTGGTAGATCAGGGAATGATCCAGGATTTTCTTATGAATGATAAATGTTCTGCCGGAACCAGGAAGTTTCTGGAGATTATGGCGAATCGACTGGGAGTTACCATTGCGGAACTGTTTGACCTGGCAGAACAGATGAAATCAGAAACTGAAAAATGGAAAAAATATAAATTAATTGTAGAAATCAAAAAGACATAACGACTGACGAAGGAATGAATAGGATTCTAAAAGGAATTAAATTGATAAGATATGGAATATTTTTTGGAAGAAACAGATTAATTTAAATTTGCATTTTGGTTCGGGGTCATTAGAATACTTTTAATGCCAGAAATACAGGATCTTTTATAGTTAGTGATATATTATGATAATAGCTGAATATTATTGATTGGAGGAGATTCTATGAAGTCAAAGAAAGTAAAGAAAATATTGTTGATTGCTTTAACGTGTGCAGCAGTTTCTACATCTGTCTCAGCAGAAGCTGCTATGAAATCGCAGATAACCGTTGAAAGTAAAAATAAGTATGAACAGTTGAAAATTTCAGAGAGCCGTGTGTATGGAGAATACCCAACTGGAGATTATAAGAAGATAACACTTCTTCCTTCGGTTTCTAAAGTAGAAAAATTTTGTTTTGAAGATAATTTGAATATAGAAGAAGTAGAGTGGATGGCTTCAGTAGATACTGTTCCAGTTTTTGCCTTTAGCACATGTCCAAAGCTTAAAAGGGTAATACTTTCTGATAATGTGAAAAAAATTGGACAAAGTGCATTTATATACTGCGGTGAACTGACGAGTGTTAAACTTCCCCAAAATCTTCAAAGTATAGATTTTTTTGCATTTGCTGACTGTCGAAAACTGAAAACGTTATATATACCTGAAACAGTTACTGAGATAGGTGCTGAGGCGTTCATAAATTGTGATTCTCTAACAGTTCATGGAAAGAAAAATTCATATGCATACTATTACTGTAAGATGAATGGTATTCCTTTTGTAAGTGAGGGAACTGCTTCAAAACCAGAAACAAATCGTCCGTATATAAAATCTGTTGATTCAGATATAGTAAACAAACAAATCTATGTTACAATTGATTTGAGCGGAAAAGTAAAGAATGCAGATGGATATCAATATCAAATATATGATGGTACTAAGGTATTAGCTAATAAAAATTCTGCAAACACAACCTGTATATTAAAAAAAGTGCCGACTATGGGATTTGCCAGAGTCCGTTCTTATACTGTTCAAAATGGTAAAAAAAGTTATAGTAGGTGGTCTAATGAAATGCGTATGCCTCCTGTTAAACTAAATAAAGATAATATAAAATTAATAAAAATTACCGGGAAAAAGAAAACAGTAACCGCACAGTTTGGAAATTTAAAATACAGTGATGGGTTTGATTGCGTACTTAAGAATGACAGATTCAGGAGAAAATATTGTATTAAAAAATCAAAAGAAAAATACAGTTACTTTTAAAAATATAAAACCGGGAGTTTACTATTTTGAAAGCGCATGCATATACGTTGTTGAATGGTATTAAACAGTTTGGCGTATGGTCAGATAATAAAAAAGTTGTTGTTAAATAGAAAATTGGAATTATAAAAAGCAGGCGAAAAACTGCCTGCTTTTTATAATGGAAATTTATGCTGTTATTGATGTAGCGAAATCAAGCTGTAATAAATTCAAGCGTATTATACTGAAAGAAGCCGTCAGTGGATGCTAAACCACTGGTGTGGGTAGCATCTTTGACATTGGCATTGCACACAGCGATTAATTTATTATTTTGATCCAGAGCCACTGATTCCAGTTCAAAACTGTTATATGTGCGGCCCTGAGCATCTTTAGCAGGAATATCTGTAACAAATCCAAAATCTGGGTATAAAAGTTTGCTATCATCAAGTTTTTTCAGATTATAATGAAGCAAAGTGTTTTTTGTTGTGATTTTAGTCGTTACTCCACTTACATTATGTGGATTACTGGTTCCTGATAAAAGCCCTAATTTATTGTGATAAAAAATATCCTGAGATGTAGGCTGACCGGCATTTATCAGTGTGCAAAGATAAGTGGCTTTTACATTTTTTTCATTTTCAAATGCACATTTATAGAGTTTTAATGTTCCGTCAACAACGGACAATAATAAAGCTGTATTTGCCTCATAAAAATAATTAATTGCTTTAAGAGCAAATGATTTATCGTTATCGTTGGGAGTTACTGTATATGTTATTTCCTCATCCTCTTTGTTACTGCTGATAGCAACCACTTTGTTATTTCCTGCGACAACAAAGAATTTTCCGTTAAAACAGCTCATACCGTTGGCATGACCTAATAAACCGTCAGTGAATGTTTTAAAGTGAGATACACCTGCGCTTGTATTCATATAATTTTTACAGTAGCCAAGAACAGCGACTTTATCTTGACTTTGTTTTATAAAATATGGAGTATTGTTTCCGTTAAAGGATACACATCCCAGATTGGTTGTTTCATAGTTGGGATCTACTTTGGTAGGCACACGGGCTCCTGCTCTAAAACCGCATGCAAAAGTATAGGTTTTACCGGAGTAGGTAATGCCTTCCGGTACCAGAGAATTTATCTTCTGCGGTTCCATCGGATGTTATAACATTGGATGCAAGCACAAGGTGATTGGCTTTCATACAGATTGATTCAAGGTTGTACTGTTTATATTCACCTGTTTTATTTTCACATTGATGACCGCACATGGAGTGTATTTTTTACCTTTATCATCAGTAAGATGATAATCAACTACCAGAATACGGTTCTGAAGTGTTGAAAAAGTGTTATTTGTCAGGATAAATAATCCAAATGAAGTGTGATAGTAGATATCCTGGAGCTGTGTGGTATAACCAAAGCCTGAGTTAGTAACTGTGAATGTACTTGCTGCTTTAGCAGCCTTCCAGTCTACAACACTGAAAGTTAATGTCCCAGCATTGCTCTTGTCAGCGTAATGCATAATGATAAATTTCTCGTTAGTTCCGTCAGCAGCAGTGATACCTAATGCGCCTTTTGGACAAATTTCATTGATACTGTACGTACCGAGCTGATTGCCTTTGGTATCCAGTTTTTACGATGGTTGTAGAACCGCCGTAACCTTTATGGTCTTCTGCAAGCATATACAGATAATTTCCAATTTTGGTAAGTCCCAGACGCGAACCAGTTCAGATCTTTTTTTACGGCAGTCGCTTTTGTTGCCATGTAGTCAGTCGTTTTGAGTAATGTAGTTCCAAGACCGGTTGTCTTTACGCAATACATATCTGACCCCACAATTGCAATTCCCGCGTTACGTTTGTTGCACCTTCATCGGGAATTAGTGCATGGTCTACGGGTGTAGCTGAAATGGTTAAAGTTGTTCCATTGAATGTTCCTGGCATAATTTTTTTGCCTCCTTTAAATTTTTGGAATTTGCAAATTCACTTTGTAAAGAGACGTTTTTTCATGATTTGTAAACCGGAAATAAAAAATAAATACAGACAGGAATTATTGTTTCAGAATGATAAAAGATATAGTACTTTGTATAAACGGGTAAATTTGTTTGTGAAAGAAATTAAGTTAATCGATTATTTCTTTATAATGCCGGAACGGATACACTTCATCTGTCTGATTTTCCGCAGAGCAGGTATTTTGATTTTTCCTATTCACCGATTTTCGATACGAATACAGATGAAGAAATGCAGACTGGAAGTTGTGCTGCTGTGGATATTGTTGATAAGAAGAATCTTCCTGCCGGAAACTATGAGGAACAGGATTCTTTTATTGTAGGAGACCGGATTTATCAGGGACTGGCAGATGCTGTTGAGCCTGTGACTGGAATTACCAATGGTGCAGAAAAAACAGCTCAAAGTTTTCTGGTCAACGGATCTCTGGAACTGAATGAGGATGAAAATAATGAAGGACTGGACACTGCCGTACAGATAATGGTACAGGTGGATGCTTATCAGACATTAAACAGACCAGTTATTGATACGCGGTGGACCAGAGTGATCACAAATTATGCAATGATTATTTCCTGAGGATCTGCAGATTAAAAAAGACAGGTTAAATGCTGCAGACTCTTTGTTTTATGGGGAACAAGATGGAAGAATAAGATTCATGTCTATCAAAATACATTTAATGCCATAATTACAAAAATTCCTCCATCTTGTGATATATTAACATTAACGGTTAAATATCACGGAATGGAGGAATTTTTATGAATAGAAAAGAGTTCATAGCGGTTGTTATTTCAGCAGCACTTGGTTTATCCGGTGCTCCGGTTTATGCATCAGAATCTGCAGCATTTTCTGATGGGGAAGTACAGGAATATGGAGAAGAAGAAAAACAGGAATTCCAGACAGATAGTCAGGATCCTGAAACTGATACATTTCAGGATGAAGTGGAATCAGATGCAGATACAGACGGATTTGTGGATGAGGCAACAGAAGCATCCTCAGGTGCAGCGGAATCGGATGCGAATGGATTTACATATGAATATCTTAAAGAGTCTGATACATACCGCCTGACAAAGGGAACAGATACAGAGAATGTCATAATACCTTATGAGTATAATGGAAAAGTAGTCTCAGAGGTTGGAGAGAGAGCTTTTTACGGATGCGTAAACATAAAGACTGTGAAAGCAGAAGAGGGAGCTGACAGAAGGAAAAATCGTATCCGCATTGATAAATCTGCTTTTGAGAACTGTGAAAATCTCAGAAAAGTTTCTTTTGATCAGGGAGCGAAGCTGGAAAGCAGGGCATTTTATAATTGTCCGAAGCTGTGGGAGTATACAGGGGTTTCCTACTATGATTCTTTTGACACAGAAATAGAACAGGATTCTTTTGACGCGGATACAAAGGTAATATTCAGAGCAGGAGATAATGGAATTCCGGAGACTGTTAAGGCTTTTGCAGACAAGAACAGGGTATTTATGGAAATTACGGATAATGATGATTATGTTCTGACAGATAAAGATGGTACTTCTTATTATGATGACTGGAGTGAAGGAGATTCCAGAACATTCTGCGTAGATTGTGATGATACAAAGGCATCGGTAAGAGTGTGGTCTGCTGTGGAAGTGATTGGGCGGAAAGCCTTTTATGGATGCTCAAATGTAAAAAAAGTGCTCATTGAGAGGAAGACTTCAACGATTGAGTCAAAAGCTTTTGCAAAGTGCAAAAATATGAGTATTATTATGCCTTCCGGTATAACAGCAATCAGTGACGATGCTTTTGATGGTGCCTCTGGCATTACTATTTACGCAGATAAGGGCTCTTATGCGGAAAAATATGCAAAGAAACATAATCTGACCTGCAAGACAACACCAGCACCGACAGCAGTACCGGTACCGAAACTGAAAGTATCTTATGATGCAAAAAATGGTAATGCTACATTAAACTGGACACCGGTAGAATATACTTTTCGATATTATATTTACAGATATGATACAGCCACAAAAAAATATAAATGTGTAAGCAAAGTTGACCAGAATATTACGTCATATAAGCTTGAGAGTCCTGCAGGGAGAACAGTGAAATACAAAGTCCGGGTGAGAACATTAGCCGGAATATATACAGACCAGTACAGTAAGAAGAGTAATACAGTGACTGTCCAGGGACGACCGGGGAATGTAAGTGATGTTTCTAAAAAGAAGAAGGGGAAAAACCTTACGTTTAAGTGGACAAAGGCAAAAGGCGCACAGGGATATATTCTGTACAGATATGATGAAAATGCCCGGAAGTACAGAAAAATTAAAACTATAAAAAATGGAAATGTTACATCTTATACAGATAAAACCGGAAAACTAAATAAGAATGAAAATTATTATGTGAGAGCATACTGTACAACTAAAGATGGTACCAGATTATATGGATGGTACTGGGCGTAATAATTTCAGTCCCAAGAGCTGAAAAGCTGTTTCTGTTGGTACTCTCAATACTGGCTTTGGAGTCGGCTCATTCCATACGTTTTTTTTTTACCGACACTTTTTATCCGGTATTACGAAAAAGTCGCTGAATGCCTTTTATTATGCGTGTTCCTATGCCAAAGTTGATTGTTCAGGCTTTATGAATGTAACAGCTAAAATAGCCCTGCATCTGATTCCTGAATCTCTAAAGTCACAACCAGTATTTATTCGTTTCGCTGGTATTGAAATCAGCTACTATGAACAGAAAACTTTCTGGTCGCTATGCAGCTACATGGTACGGAGCTGCAAGGGCATTGAGATGATGATTAATCTTATTAACATCACTTACTGTGGTATGAAACTATTGTCATATCAGGATGAAAAAATAAAACTTCAGGTATCCAGAATTAAGAGGAAAGACGACCAGAGTTTTACAGATGAAATCAGACTGAAATGGAATCAACCGGAAATGGCAGACGGATATCTGATTCAGAAAAAAGAAGCTGGAGGTAAATACACTACCTGCTTTAATATAAAAAACAGTGATATCTGTACTACGACAATTTCACCGCTTACAATTTCAAGTTACTATGGAAAAGATATAAGTTTTCGAATCAGAGCTTATTCTACAGGAGTGGACGGAAAGAAAAGTTATACTCCTTATTCTTATGCAGAAGTTAGCTTCTGGCCGAAACAACCAGAAATTACGTCTCTGACGAAAAAGACAGACAGAAAACTGACTGTCAGATGGAAAAAGACAGCACATACAGATGGGTATGAAGTATGGAGATCTGAAAACGGGAAACCTTTTACCTGTGTGAAAAGGATAACCAATGGAAAAACCCAGAATTTTACAGATACGGGATTAAAAAAAGGAGTAACTTATACCTATGCAATTAAAAGCTACCGTATCAATTCATTAAAAAAGAAAATATATGGGGATATTTTTACGCAGACAAAGTTGAAAACGATTAAGTATTCATAATACAGAACAGCCGCCATATGACTTATAATTTTCCTGCACAGATATATTATTTTGACTGTGAAAGTGGATGCGGTAATGTTTGGAAGAAACATCAAACCGATCAGCTTCCTGTACAGCGGACTGCTGACGGTAGGAGTTTCCATGATCGTCAATCTGTTTATGCACCAGAAGCTGAAGAAGATTGATATGGTTGAATGACCGCGCGTCGCATTCTCGTTACTTCAGACTTAAATGAAAAACTAAATTCCATCTGTGGATTATCTCAGTAAATATGCGAGATTAAATTCCACTTTACACCTTAACAATTCCATTTTTTTGCCTTATAATAAACCTGTAAGCACCCATGATTTATGTTTTTATGCATACTAACCGGGCATCTGAAAATAGTGTGCAAGACTAAATTCCACATGCCTTATGTGCAAGACTAAATTCTGGTGCAGTGAAATCTGCCTGTGCTTTACTATTTTATTTTATAAGTTTTGGACTAAGCATAACATCATCAGGTGCGATTGCCTTTAATCCTAATGCTTTGTGCAGTTTGTTGTCCAAGAGTAAAAGAGAGAGTTCATATGGGCTATGTCCATTAAGACTGTCTCTTTTTTCGTTGTTTATGTGATTCATCATAAGTCTGACTTTCTCGTCATTTAAATCAGCGAATGAACTCCCTTTCGGATGGATGTAGCGGATATACTCGTGGTTCTTTTCGCAGGCACCTTTTTGCCAAAAGCTATACGGATCATAGTAAAAGACAGTCGTGCTTTTACTTCCGTCACAGAATTCCTCCATCTCTTCACGAGCTGAGAATTCTGAACCTCCATCCGTGAGAATCACCGGAAAAAGCTTTTTGAATGCATCCTGCCCCAACACTGTTTCAAGCCATACAAAGACCTCTAACACGCATTCCTGGTCTTGATATTCCAACAGGAACATAAGCATAAGATTGCAGTTGCGGAATGTAAAGGTCAAGAGGGCGCGGCTTTCGCCTTTCTTTCCTTCCACACAGTCCATTTCCACAACATTTATATCTGGATGATCTTTCATATAATTCTGGAAATCTTCGTAGTTATGACCTTGACGATAAGAACGATCTTTTGCACTGGTCTGTGTAGGTTTCTTGCGTTTCTTATAACGTACAGAACGCCTTAAGTCACCATTGCGGACATCGAATACACAATCATTGATGTAGGTGTAAAGTGTTCTTCTGGAGCACCCCAATTCTTCTGCATGAGTAGCATAAATATGACCGATGGACTGATGTTTCTCCTTGATCAATGGAACCAATAAATCATTCATGGATTGAATGCTTTCCGGAGTCTGGTTAATGCCAGCTCTGCAATCGACTAGCACGCTACGGTACTCATCATGGGCATATTTGGATGAATAAAACTTTCTGGGCATAAGACAATGGGTCTTTTTACCACAGCCATTACATACATAGGGTGGTTTATTCAGTTTCTCACATTCAGCTGTCTCATATGCGGGACATATATCAGTGCAACGAAAGGATGGTTTTCTGCAAAGCTTACAATGAATGCCACACATCTTATCACACAAGCATGTCATCTTACAGTTCTTTCGATGAATACATGGAGGATGAGTGTAACCTGAATCCGGACGTTCTTTTGTATGTGCGTGGAGACGTACTTCCTTTGATATGGTAGATGGATTTTTACCAATAATTCGTCCAATTTCAGCGAAGCTTTTATTCTCAGTAAGACCTTTCTCGATATCAACACGCTGTTCAAATGTTAAATGTTTCTGATTGCCTTTATTCTTCATAATTATCTCCAATCTGCACAGGCAGGCAATCAGCTGCAAGTACATTATACGGAGTAATGATTATCAAAGACAATATGGCAAATATGTATGCAAAAGTAACTTCGACCTATATGGAATTTACTCTTGCATTTGGTCCAAAACCGGAATTTAGTTTTTCATTTAATGTTATTTCAAAAATACATTTAACCGACGCGCAATTTTTTTGTTAAAAAAAGAACGTATGTTTACAGAATAAGATATCTATGGTACAATTTGTTCATAGCACAAAATAAAAAAACAGTTCAGAGGAGAAGAAAATGCAGACGGTATCCAGTTATGGTGTGGAAATACGAAAACAGAATATCCCAATCCGCCAGACACTGGAAATCTATCGTCAGGCGGTCAGCTATCTGACGGAAATCTATGAACAGGTGTGGGCAGAACTGAAAATGATTCCGGAAGCAAAAAAACGTTTTAATGCAGCAGAACATCTGATTCACACAACGAAAAAGAACCATGCCCACTTTGATTTTGACATCCGTTTTCCGAAGATGCCTTCTTATCTCAGGAGAGCTGCCATCCAGCATGCACTGGGAAGTGTATCGTCCTATGAAAGCCGGATGGAACAGTGGGAGGCAGCGGGAGAACTCTCCGGGAAACCGAATTTTACCTGTGAAAACCATGCCATGCCGGTCTTTTACCGGGATGTGATGTACCGCGAAGGGACAGAGGGAAAAGATGAGGCATACCTGAAACTGTATGACGGGCATGACTGGAGATGGTTCCGTGTGTGTTTAAGCCATACGGATATGGAATACCTGCGCAGGAACTGGTATGGAAAAAAAGCATCAGCCCCGACACTGGAAAAAAGACACCATAAATATTTCCTGCGTTTTTCCTATACAGAAGAAGTGGCACTTACTCAGACACCTGTAAGGGAACAGATCATCTGCAGCGTGGATCTGGGGATCAATACGGATGCAGTCTGTACCATCATGCGGGCAGACGGAACTGTCCTGGGGAGAAAGTTTATTGACTTCCCCAGTGAAAAAGACCGTATGTACCGCACACTGGGGCGAATCCGGAGATTCCAGAGGGAACATGGATCTGCGCAGGCAGGGGAAAGGTGGGCATACACCAGACGTCTGAATATAGAATTAAGCAGAAAGATCGCAGGGGCAGTTGCAGAATATGCATGGGAGAATCATGCGGATGTGATCGTATTTGAGTATCTGGAAATGAACGGAAAGATATCGGGAAGTAAGAGGCAGAAACTGCAGCTTTGGAGAAAACGGGATATCCAGAAACGGTGTGAACATCAGGCACACAGGAAAGGGATGCGCATATCCAGGATCTGTGCATGGAATACGAGCAGGCTTGCGTATGATGGATCAGGGATAGTCCTGCGTGACTGGAGAAATCACAGCCTCTGCGCATTTCAGACGGGAAAAAGATATAACTGTGACTTGTCAGCTTCTTATAATATCGGGGCCAGATATTTTATCCGTGAACTTTTAAAACCCCTTCCGGCAACGGAAAGGTCTTTGCTGGAGGCAAAAGTCCCTGCAGTAAAGCGTAGAACCTCATGTGTTTATGCAGATCTAAGGGAACTCAGTTCTGAGATGGGACTCTTAATGGCTGCATAGATGCAGGCAGATATACAGCGGACTACCTGTAATGTGGGGACCTGCCATATCTGGCATGGGAAAAAGCGCATATCTGCGCAAACCTAAGTTACAGGCGTATCCGCCGATATTTAGTCTGACGCCTAAAGCGTCTGGAAGCACGTGACTTCAGTCATGTG
>NZ_JBWLUT010000085.1:0-7750 GCF_056504575.1 Blautia sp. CGZ-1-C1 | reverse complement strand
AACAAATCCGGCTTTCTTCCACTCTTCTGTCATTGTCAATACTGACTCGCGAAGCTTTGCACCGTTCTGTGAGCAGTTATCCATGGAAACCAGTGCGATGGGATATTCACCGGCTTTATATCTTTCATAAAGCATTGCAACCAGAACTGCCATGGCACCAGCCGCTTTATCCGGACCATTCTTCATATCTGCTTCTACAAACGGGAACCATGTTCCGTCAGCTTTCTGTAATGCATAGCCTTTCTCTGTGATCGTAAAGGAAACCATCTGCAGGGATTTGCTTGTGAAGATTTCTTTCAGGCGTTTCCACTGTGCTGCATTAGAAGACTGTGCCTTCACTGCTTCTGCAAAAGCTCCGACTACTTTATACTCACGGGTTCCATCCCCATGCAGGATCACGCTTAATCCCAGATTGTCATATGGATCATAAATCTTGTCTGCTACATCATAATCAAAGGTTTCCACACAGGTAATCCCACGATCCAGAACTCCCTCTTCCAGAAGACCATCTGCAATTCCACCGATAAATACGCGGAAAATATTTCCGATACCAAAATGAACCCATACCGGATTCTCCTTTGCTTTCTCAGAGGCAGCCTCTACATCATAACCCGGAAGAGCGATCCCTGCCTTTTTCCATGCTTCCTGTTCCTTGATTCCATTGATTGATAATTTCATGTTATATACTCCTTGTTCGTCTTATTCGATACTTATTGTTTGTTGTTATGTTTTTTACTTACGTTTATACTTTAACTGTAAGTTGAGTATATATCTCTTTATTTAAAAAATCCATTGACAGAAATTCTAATTTTCAAATGACTTTTTTGTTTATTTTTACTATAGGTATTAACAAGTTGATTCGTTACTGTTCACACCGGATATTTTTATTGTTTTTTTTTCGTTGTATGCTACAATAAATCTGAAACTTAACATTATCTTATAACATAATCAGGAGAATATTATGAGTGAAAAGGGATTGACCAACATTAGTCTCAAGAAAATAAATAAGTCAAAGGTTTACCAGTACATTTACAGAAAAAAAATGACCTCCAAGCTGCAGATCGTTCAGGAACTGCAGATGGGTTTATCCACTGTCAGCCAGAACCTGAATCTCCTGGAGCAGGAAGGTCTTATAGAAAAAAATGGTTTCTTTGAATCCACAGGTGGAAGAAAGGCAAACGCCCTTCAGATTGTATCAGATTTTAAAATTTCCATTGGTATCGGTATTTTAAAAGGGATGTTTCATATTACTGCTGTAGACCTGTATGGAAATGCTTTCTATACAGACACCATTCCACTTCCATATTCCAATACACCGGATTACTATAAGCAGGTTACTGACGCAGTAAAGGAATTCATCTCATCGCGCCAGTACGACAATGACAAAGTTCTTGGCATTTCCATTGCCACACAGGGTATCACATCCCCGGATCATACCACTGTACTATATGGAGATATCATGGATAACGCTGGCATGAAACTGGATGATTTTTCCAGATATCTTCCTTATCCCTGTTATCTGGAACATGATTCGAAATCAGCTGCGTTCCTTGAATTATGGAATCATCCGGAGCTTGACAGTGCTGTTATCATCCTGCTGAACCGAAATCTGGGCGGCGGCATCATTACCAATCATCAGATTCATCAGGGAATCTCCATGCACAGCGGAACTCTTGAACATATGTGCATTAATCCCGATGGTCCGCTTTGCTATTGCGGCAGCCGCGGCTGCCTGGAAACCTACTGCTCTGCCAATGCACTGGAACAGGCTGCAGGCATGCCTTCCAAAGAATTTTTCCCTCTTCTGCGCGAAAAAATCTCCCCAGATCATACAGATCTGGAAAGATTATTTAAACCATCTGGCATTTGCCATGAAAAATCTTAACCTTATTATTGATGCACCGATCATCCTCAGCGGATATCTGGCACCTTATTTTACAGAAGAAGATATTGAATATCTGACAGAACATCTCCATACAGCCGCAGCATTCATACTGGATAAAACTCAGATCCTGGTCGGTACCAACGGACAATATACACCGGCAATCGGAGCGGCTCTGCATTATGTAGAGAAATTTATTCAATCTGTTTAACCATAGCAATCTGCTTCTCTACACCAATTAACTGCTCCACAGTTTATCAGAAGGAGGCTTGCACTCCTCCTGATACAGGTAAGTCTCCTCCCACTGCTGTTATATGCTACCTGTCTGCTTTATGTAAGAAATTCTTCTCTTCACTATTCTGTTTCATGTTTATCTGCATTTTTTTGCATCTCATATTCTTCCCGGTTTGTGCGAGCTGCGATTATTCGGGCGGCAAATAAGCAGAGCATAATTACAGCTATAATCAGAATAAAAACTATACTCTCCGTCATATTATCAATATCCCAGAAACTGATTATGGAATTTCCAAAAATGCAGGCTAAAGTAAATGCTTCAACAATACACTCAAGCCACATAATGGAACTACGGTAATTTTTCCCAGGCAGATTGCGGTCGAAGTATGCCATGACACCAAAAGTGATCAGGGCTGCTGCAAGCAAAATCCATTTTATGGGTACAGGACCTATCTTCCATGAAATATGAATGCCCCAAATACCGAAACCAATGCCTCCCAATATAATCGTTACCAGACCCAGAAGATAAATTCCTATCTGGAAACCTCTCAGACGTTTCTCTCCAATGTACTGGATCAACAGTCGTTCGGTTTCTCTTTTGTAATCTTCTGGTTCTATTTTCTTTCCAGACAGGAGTTCGCTGACAGTGATGTCAAATGTTTCGCATAGAGCTTCAAGAAGGGTGATGTCAGGGAATGATCTTCCATTTTCCCACTTAGAAACTGCCTTATCTGTGACTCCCATTTTCTCGCCCAGCTCTTTTTGTGTCCAGTTATGTTCTTTGCGGCACTGTGCAATGAATGCTCCAACTTTCTGTGTGTCTACCATAGTATGCTCTCCCTTGTACGTCTTTCTTGTACTTTTGTTACTTTAATTATGTCATAGACCATGGGGAAAGTCACCCTACTGCTGGTAGAATTGGCATTTATACTTTGTAAAGTCTACTTCAGTGCTGTCAGAATTCCCATTGCATTGTCGTAATCTTTCTCTCCGACCATGATTTCATACAATGTTTTATCTGTTCCAAAGTTCCCACCCATGCTGCGGACGATTCCCCTGCCCGGGGCTGTCATTTTTTCTTCGTGGTTGACTCTCTTTGTTTTGTATTTGATTTTCTCTGAATCTAAGGCTTTACAATACTGCTCATATTTATCTCTGGATGCACCGAGATAAACTGTTCTGCTGTCGAATAACATAATTGTTTCCTCCTTTAGGTGTTATGTTTGCAGGGTGTTATGTTTGCATAGTGTTGTGTTTGCACAATTTCCAACCTGCAATAGCTGATTCAGGATACAGAAAGAACCTCTGCATAAATATATTTGATTTACAAAAAACAGCAGACATCTGTTTCCAGATCATCTGCTGTCATTATATCATATACATTTACTGTTTTGTAGTATAAAAGTATTATTCTACTTCTTCCGGTTCCATGCTTCGCATGTGTTCCTCGTTCTTTACGATTTCATACTTCTGGCGATATTCCTTGAAGTATGTATAATATTCCACACTGTCAGATGGGTAAATCTTGGAATCATGGATATGCATATCCGGATTCTCGTCTCCACTCTTAAGGAGAGCTACCATTGCACTTGCACAATGTGCTGCAATACGGTTGAAGCTGTTGAGAATGTCTGTATATACAGTTCCCTCTTCCAGTCCGCAATTGCCATTACTCAGACGCTCCACATGATGCATCTTTAACTCATTGCATAAGGATGTGATAATCATTCCAAGCGGTGCAACTCTCTGAGCCATTTCCTTGTCATCATTGAGAAACGCACGACAGGTAAGGTTGATCTCCTCACGAACTGCTTCCATTACTACATTCAGCTCATCCCAGGCTTCCTGTGAGAAGTTGGTATGATTATCATGCATTTCACTGGACATATAGGCAATGTAGGATGCATGGTCACCGATTCTCTCAAAGTCATTGATGGTATGAAGATAAAGGGAGGCCTGCTTTGTCTGGGCGCTGTTCATCTCATGCTTTGTCAGCTTCATCAGATAGTCACCAAGACGGCTCTCATATTTATCAATCAGGTTCTCTTTTCTCTGTACCTTGTCAAATTTATCCTGCTGATATTCGTTCAGAAGGTTCATGGCACGGTTAACATTCTTACGAAGCTTCTTCGCCATACCGCTCATGGCACGATGGCACTGTCCAATAGCAAGTGCCGGGTAGTTCAGGAGACGTTCTTCCAGAAGGTCAAAGTCTGCCTCGTCTTCCAGTTCCTCTGCACTGTCTTTCACAAGCCAGCACACCAGCTGTTCAATCTTCGGTATGAATGGGAAGAGAACACATACTGTTGCCACACGGAATACAGTATTCAGTAAAGCAATGGAAACCGGTGACATGATCATATCCATAAATCCGAAATGTACGATAGCATTTACCGTATAGAAGATCACAGACCAGAGGATCAGGCCAAACAGGTCGTTGATCAGGTAAACAAGTGCTGTACGTTTACCATTTTTATTCGCACCGATGGCTGAGATCAGAACCGGACAGGCAGCACCTACACCGATACCGAGAACGATCGGGAATGCACTGGAGAATGTCAGGATTCCTGTTACAGATAATGCCTGCAGCACACCGACTGTTGCAGATGCACTCTGAAGCACTGCTGTAAATGCGATACCTACCAGAATACCGATCAGCGGATTGGAAAACATGGTCAGCATGTTTGTAAAGGTCGGGCTGTCTTTCAGCGGTGAAACAGCGCCACTCATTGTCTGCATACCTGTCATCAGGATTGCAAAACCAAGCATGATATTACCGATATTTTTATGCACGGAGCGCTTACATGCCATACGAAGGATAATACCAATAATCGCTACTACTGCTGAAATTGTTGCAGTGGATAAAATCTTAGCAATTCCATTCTTTCCATCAATATAAGAAAGACAGAGAATCCACCCGGTAATACTGGTTCCAATGTTAGCTCCCATGATAATACCAATGGCCTGCTTCAGCTTCATCATACCTGAATTAACGAAACCAATGACCATAACGGTTGTGGCAGAAGAAGACTGGATCACGCTGGTAACACCAGTACCCAGAGCAACTCCTTTCAGCGGTGTGTTTGTCATTCGATACAGGAAAGCTTCCAGCTTATTTCCGGCAACCATTTTCAGGCCATCGCCCATCAATGACATACCAAACAGAAATAATGCCACTCCACTCAGCAATGACAATATCATTGAAAAAATTCCCATTATTTTCTCCTTTGTCGTCTGCCTGATTTCCATCCTCATCCCAGGAAATCGGCGCATAATGTAAGCAGGTTATTTTACCTGTTTCTAATCAGAATTTAACCTGCTTTTTACTTTTCCATTCTTATTATGTCACGTTCGGGAGATTATTACAATAATTGTTTTTTCAAAAATTGCATTTTTTCCATAGCGTTTAAAATGCTGTCTTTTTTTTCCTGAATTTTTTTGCAATTTTCATAAAATTTTCCAGCATGATTCAAAACATATCAGAACATGCTGGAAAATAACATACAATAAATCGGACAGCAAAAGAACATGACCCTCATCCGATTAATCATTAAGCCGACCTTGGCAGACTGCTCATTGCCGCTCCTGTCGCAGCTTCCTCCTCACATTCTGCCAGAACAAGTTCTGCCTTGAACATATCCTCAATAATTTCACACAGTACCAGATTTTTTCTGTTAAAGGCATCTGATCTTCATCGTTGTTGTCCCAATATCAATCCCCGCCGTTTTCACAGTCCAAACTCTTCTGCCAGTTTCTTAAACTCTGGCAGAGAATTAATGATCGTATCATAAGATACGCAATAAGCCAGTCTCACATAACCCGGGCAGGCAAAGGAACTTCCCGGAACCATAAGGATATTATATTTCTTTCCAGCTTCGCAGAACGCTTTTTCATCTGCTATCGGAGATTTCACGAAAAGGTAGAATGCGCCTTGCGGTTTAATGCACTCGAATCCGCATTCCTTCAGTCCGTTATATAATGCCAGACGGTTCTTGTCATATGCAGCTACATCCACTTCTGCATCTACACATTTAGCAATCACCTTCTGCATCAGGGATGGGGCGTTGACACATCCGATAGTACGGTTGGCAATAGCCGCAGCAGTGATAAGTTCTTCACTGCCATCTGCTTCATCCGGAATTACCAGATAACCGATACGCTCTCCCGGAAGGGACAGAGATTTACTGTAAGAATAACCAACAATAGTATTGTCGTAGTATTTTGTCAGATACGGAACTTCTACACCGTCATAAGCCAGCTCTCTGTATGGCTCGTCAGAGATCAGGTAAATTACACTGCCAAATTCCTTCTGTTTTTTCTCAAGAATTGCTGCCAGCTTCTTAATAGTTTCTTCGGAATATACAACACCAGTGGGGTTGTGAGGTGTATTTACGATCACTGCCCTTGTCTTTGCTGTAATCTTCTGCTCAAACTCCTCAAGATTCGGCTGAAATGTGGTGGTATCCGGAGAGATTTCCACAAGCTTGCCATCAAAATTGCGCACATATGCACCATATTCCAGAAAGTATGGTGCAAAAACAATCACTTCTTCCTCAGGATTCAGGATTGTCTTGAAAATCACATTCAGACCGCTGGCTGCCCCAACCGTCATAATCAAATTCTTTGCCGTAAATTTAGTTCCAAAGCGGCGGTTCAAAGATTCTGCGATCGTCTGGCGCACATCCTCAAATCCCGCATTACTCATATAACCATGAAGCACTGTAGGCTCCACTTCGTTCACCAGATCAATAATAGCCTCCTTCACACACTCCGGTGCCGGAACGCTCGGATTCCCAAGACTAAAATCATAAACTTTATCCGCACCGTAAATGGCTCTGAGACGATTTCCCTCCTCAAACATCATACGGATGGCTGAATTATTTTTTACATAAGGTTTCATTTTTTCTGCTATCATAACACATTCGCTCCTGTTCAAATAATCCCGGTAAACCACCGAAATTCAGAATAATATTGCAACTGTCCAATTTCTCTTGCAGTGCATAATTTATCTTTATTTTAACCTTATCATGGTAAAGTGTCAATGTGCGACAATATACTATATTCCATCTTTTTAGCCGAAGTCAAGTAAGTCCCCTGCTTTAATTGCGAAAAGCAATAAGCAGGGGGTGGGAACTTGCTTGTATCAGAAGGAATCTTTGCGCTCCTCCAGTAACAAAATGTCAATAGTTTTTTAATCACTTTTTTCAAAAAAGGCAAAAAGAATAGAACGTATAGTTAATTTCCATACGCTCTATCTCACATTTCATAGTGACATGCTCCCATCACTTAAATCCCAGATTTTGAAGTGGGGGCTTCTTGCTCAATGACTCTACTGAGCCAAGTATCTACAAGCTATCCTCGCGTGTCCCGCGATTTTTTTTGCCCGGACACGGGCGTATTTTCTTACTTATTGTCCGGATACGGACAGTTTACGCTGTTCCCTTGCCAGCCTTTTTTCATTTTTTTGAAAAATCCTGCCTTTTCCATCTCAATCTCTTTTTTCATAAAAACAGTTCTTTTTTGATCTTTTATCTTGTCGACTGTTTTTGTTATACCATGAATCGCGTTGAAGAACAAGCGTTCTTTCCTGTTTTTTTGCAATTCATCTCCTACCTGTAGAGGAAAGAGAATACT
>NZ_JBWLUT010000084.1:0-9874 GCF_056504575.1 Blautia sp. CGZ-1-C1 | reverse complement strand
ACTGAACGAAGTAGATCAAAAAAAGAGGGACTGTAGCTGACGCCGCCTACAGGAGCATTTGGGATTATTTTTCGTACAGTTTCAAAAAAATTGTCCCATATGTCTACAAAATTTCCAGGAATACCGATTAAGGTTTGTTTATAGACATAATACCAAATCATAAACTTCCAGTTTGATACTTCTTTTAGACCGTATCTATTGATGACATGCATAAGAATTTTTTCAACGATACTATTAAATTGTTGCGAATCAGAAAAGATACGGATAATGGATATTTCCTGAATTTCGCTTAATTTTTTCAGCATTTTCAGGATTTGATTATCGAAGACAATCAAGGGGCATATTCCGTTTTCAACAAGGGAATCTAAAATATAGTCCAAATTAACAAAATTTAACTGATCTAGCTGCTCCTGATTAATGAGACCAAATTCAGGGGAGAAAAGTCCATTAATACATCCATATTCAAAATCAAGATTACGTTTTAAAAATTGAATCTGCCGTTGAAATGTTCCAGAAAGAAGTCGGGATGCAAAACCAAGATATAGCATAGTTCCCCAGGGATTATGGATTTCCTTACCTCTGGTACAGTCAATAACAGCTGACTGAAGCCTTATTTTCTGCTCCTTGACTACAACCATCCGGGTTTTGGAACGATATTTATTCAGCATGGCGGAAATTTGAGATGGATTCTGTACATCTGGATTATCTTTTCGAATTGCCTCCTGTTGACGGTATTCACTTGGGGAAAGATTATAATTTTGTCTGAAAATTTTATTAAATTGAGAAGCAGTTGAAAACCCATTGTTAAGTGCGATATTGGAAACCGGCATCTGACTTCCAGTCAGATCAGAAACAGCGTGCTGAAGGCGGACTTTTGTAACGTACTGCACAAATGTAATGCCGGTATTTTTTTTAAACAGACGAGATAAGGAAGTAGGAGCAATATGGATCTGTTCGGAAACAGACGGAAGCGAAAGCGGTTCAGAAAAGTGCTCTGCAATATACGAAAAAACAGGATCAAGCCGTTCTTCAGAGCTTTCAGATAAAGGCTGGTTATCTGAGAGCATAAAAGAATGAATCAGATGATCGCAGATCTTATACAGAATGCTTAGTTTTTTTGCATTCATTCCGTTGATTTCAAGTGCATACTCACCCAGCAGATCATAGAGCATATATTGAAGCTGCTCATATTTTACGCTGGAATATTGAACACTGCAACAGCGAAAATGTGGCAGATGTGTATTTGTCAACTGGCGAAACAGTTCTGCGCGTACATAAATAGCAAGTAAAAAAGCAGAGGGTTGGTTTTGAAGCTTAAAATGTCGGTTTCCATTGATCATAAGAACATCTTTTGGATTCATGTGGAGTGTTTCTGAAGCAAGATGAACATGGCAGCTGCCGCGAATAACATATAATAGAAGATATTCATTTTGAATAGTGTCGATGGTGACAGGTCCATTATAAAATTTGACATTGAAATTATATACCATATGTATTTCTCCTAAGACAGTAAGTTTTTGCCTGTTTATTTTATGAGTAGATTTGCTTATTTGGATAATGACAAAATATGACAATCTACTTGTCTTATTATAACAATAAGAATGAAAATAGTCAATTTTAATCAAAAGATAGCAAGAAAAAGATCGATAAATAAAGAAAACAGAGACTGTATTTACTAAAATATAGACAGTTCAAAGAACAGGTAATGATCACTTTTTAAGAAAGGAGTTTATGTGACATGAAACCTCAAGAAACGAAAGCTGTAAGTGACCCGGCAGCGGTCAAATTATCTCTGGCCCAGAAAATTGGTTATGGAATGGGTGAAGCGGGAAGTACTCTTTCCTTTACAATGATCGGCTCTTATCTGACAGTATTTTATTCAGATGTTGTCGGACTGGCACCGGCTGTTATTTCTGTTATTATGCTGATTGCAAGAATATGGCAGGCTCTCTGCGATCCTATTTTTGGTGGTATAGCTGAAGAATACCCGTTCAAAATATGGAAGGTACAGACCATACTTACTGTATGTATCACCGATTCTGGCAATTTTCAGTACATTGACATTTCTTAATCTGAATATACCGGATAGTGCAAAAGCTTTCTGGTGCATTTTTACTTATATTGGATGCTGTACAGCATATTCATTTGCAAATGGTGCAGTAGCATGTGTTGTTAATTCTCTGACATCAATTAATTCAGAACGTGTTTCTGCAAATGCAGTAAAAGGTGTTATTTCAAGCATTTTTGGTATTATTGTAAATGCAGTCACCATGCCGATGCTGATGAAATTTGGTGGCGGAAATACAAATTCTGCAAAAGGATACTTTTTTACTGTATTAATTTTTTCAATTGTTTCAATCCCATGTTTCATGATTTGCTTTAAGTCAACAAAAGAAGTAATTGGCGGTGGCAGTGTATCAGGGGAAAGAACAAATCCACTCGTTATGATTGGCTCCTCATTCAAAAATGCTTTAAAAGACTGGAATGTTGCATGGTTGGTTATTGCAATGATTCTGTATCTGACAGGTGTTTTTGGAAGAATTGGCGTTATGGTTTACTATTTTATCTATGTACTTGGAGAACCTATGGGTATGGCATCTTTTGGAACTGCCATGACTGTTGGTATGCTGGTTGTTAATTTCTATACTCCATATTTACTGAATCATATTGATAAAAAACTGGTTGGTGTTCTGTCATGTATTCTTCAGGCCGGCTGTTGTATTGCGTTCTTCTTTATGGGAGAAGCACATGCTTCAGTTCTTCTTGTTGCAGGCGTAGGCTTGATATATGGCGCAACCAACATGGTTGGTCTTGTTTCAGTAGGACTGGTTGGTGAGCTGATCGATGACAACTGGATTCGAACAGGAAAACGTTCCGATGGTATGATTGTTACAGTTATTTCTTTTTCAACAAAGATTGGAAATGCTATTGGTGGTGCGATAGGTATTGTTGTTCTGGGTGCTGTTGGATTTGTGGCGAATTCTACCATGTCTGCTGAAATACTGACCAAAATGAATGCAGTTATTAACTTCGGACCTGCAATCTGCTTCCTGGCAGCTATTATTCCATTTTTAATGATCCGTATGACAAATAAAAAAGGTAAAGAAAATGAACAGAAATTAAAGGAGATGAACAAATGAGTTATCAGTTAAAAAATCCGATTATACCGGGTTATTATCCAGACCCTTCTATCATTCGTGTGGATGATGATTTTTATCTTACATGTTCCAGCTTTGAAATGTTTCCGGGAATTCCTGTTTTTCACAGCAAGGATCTTGCTCACTGGGAACAGATAGGAAATGCTTTAACTGAAGAGAACGGATTTCATATGGAAAGAAATTGTGGTGTTGGCGGCCTTATGGCACCAACAATTCGTTACAATAATGGAACTTATTATATTATTAATGCAAACTTTGCAGATAAGGGAAACTATATCTGTACTGCCCAAAATCCGGTAGGTCCGTGGTCCGAACCTCACTGGATGACGGATGTTCCTGGAATTGATGCTTCTCTTTTCTTTGATAATGATGGAAGTTGCTATGTTATGGGAACCGGTGATGTCTGGGATAACGGTACAGGCGTGAAGGAAAGGGGAATCTGGGTTGCACCATATGATATTGAAAATTTCCGTGTGACAGGCGAACCATATACTATTTATAATAGTGCAATGAGAGGCGGTTCTTCTCCGGAAGCTCCTCATCTGTATCATATTGGAGATTACTATTATTTGATGATTGCTGAAGGTGGAACAGAACATTATCACGCAGTAATGATAGCACGTTCAAAAGAATTATTCAGCTTCTTTGAAGGAAATCCGGCAAACCCTGTTATGACACATAGAAATATGGGATTTTCCAGTCCAATTATCAATATAGGACATGCCGACTTTGTACAGTTAAAGGATGGAAGCTGGTATGCAGTTATGCTTGGATCCCGTTTGATTGATGGAAAATTTAAAAATTTGGGTCGTGAAACATTTATCTGTCCTGTAATCTGGGAAAGAGACTGGCCGGTATTCAGCCCTGAAACTGGTAAAGTGGAGTGGAGTTATGAGGGACCGAAATCATTATCGGAAACATTTTATCCGAAAGAAAATAAATTTGATGATTTTGATGATCAGAAACTTCCAATGTATATGGTGTTTTGGGGCACACCTGCAAAGGATTGCTGGAAAATCGAAGATTCATGTTTGAAATTAAAATGTATCAGACAGAGGCTTGATGATGATCTGGAGCAGATGAAGATGGATGGAATTCTGGCAGATGACAAATATGTTGCATTTGTTTCAAGAAGACAATGTGCAATGGATGCTGTAATTACAGCCGCTGTAAAATTTTATCCGGAAGGACAGGAAAGTGCAGGAATTGCGGCAGTACAGGCCATGAATCATCAGATTCACATCGAACGTGCATGTGAAGACGGAAAACAGGTAGTCCGTGTTGTTGTCATTACAGCTGATTATATACAGCCGCCATATTTTCCAGGATTTACAAGCACTACGAATCGTGAAATTATCTGTTCTGAAGCTTATGATAAGTCTGAAATTATTTTACAACTTGATATGCAGCATGAAGATTTTTGCATCCGTTATGGGGAATCTGAAGAAGAGCTGAAAGAATTATGTAGAATTGATGGCGCAGTGATCAATCCAGAGAAAGTCGGGTGTATGTGCGGTACAATGCTTGGAATGTATGCAACAGGAAACGGAAGAGATTCCGATAATGAAGCTGCATTTGATTGGTTTCGTTATATCGAAAAATAGAAATAAAATTTAACTGTCATATTTGGAGTATTATACTGGGGGCAAATATTCTGCCTCCAGATAGTATATGGAGAATAAAGCATGAAGCATGATTTGTCAGAAAATTTTTCAAAAAAATATAAAAACAGTCTTTCTGTCTGGAATAAATTAGGATATGGAATGGGAGAAGCCGGATCGCAATTTATCTGGTCACTGATAAGTTCTTATCTTACATTATATTATACGGATGTAGTAGGTCTGCTTCCTGCAGGAATTTCTTTTATTATGCTCATAGCACGAATATGGGATGCAGTCAATGATCCTATGTTTGGTGCAATTGCAGAGAATACAAATAGTAAAATGGGACGTTATCGACCGTATATTTTATTTGGTGCTCCAATTTTGGCAGTTTTGAACTGTCTGACATTTTTGAATCTTGATTTGTCTTCAACAGGGAAAATATTATGGTGTGCGATTACTTATATTGGTTGTGGAATGGCATATACAGCAGTAAATATTTCGGTGGGCTGCTTGGCTAATTCGATGACTGCAGATAATCGGCAGAGAGTTTCACTAAATGCATTTCGCGGTATTATGGGAGGAATTGTACAAATCTTGATGGGTGCAGTTACTATGCCGATGATCATGAAATTTGGTCAGGGTTCTACTTCTGATGGAAGAGGATATTTTCTGACGGCAGTTATTTTTTCAATACTTTCTATTCCGTGTTTTTTAATTTGTGTGGCCTTTACAAAAGAGAACATTGGAAATAAACGTTATCAGAAACGTGATAGCACAACACTTGCGCTGTTTCGTTCTTTTCAATATACTTTTTCCGACAGAAATGCATTGCTTTTGATTCTTGCGGAATTGACATTTCTTACAGGAATTTTTGGAAGACTGGGTATCATGGCTTATTATTTTATCTATATTTTGAATCAGCCTAAAATGATAGCAGTTTTTGCAACAGCAATGTCAGCAGGAATGATGATTGTAAATTTTTATGCACCATTTCTTCTGAACAGGATAAATAAAAAGACAGTAGGAGCTATATCTTCTCTGCTTCAGGCATTGTGTTGTGTCCTTTTCTTCTTTATGGGACAGATGCGAATGAGCTTTGTTATTGTTGCGCTTGGATTTGCATATGGAGCAACTAACCTTGGAGGAATTGTATCTTATACATTAGGCGCGGAGATTATTGATGATAACTGGCTGCGATGTGGGATACGCTCAGACGGGGTGATTTATAGCTGTATTTCTTTTTCTACAAAACTTGGAAATGCAATTGGGGGTGCTGTAGGAATTCTTGCAATTGGGCTGGTAGGTTTTAAAGCAAATACGCAGATGTCCACTGCAACATTGACAAAAATGAATGCAGTTATTAATTTTGGACCTGCAATCATGTTTTTGATGGCGGCGGTTTTATTCGCACTGAATGGAATGACAAACGAGCTTGGACGAGAAAATGAGGAGAAATTAAAAGAAAAAATGGTAGAATAAACAGGATGGTGAATCATGTCGAAAAGTGCTATAATTTTATCAGCGTCTGTCAACAGACAAATCGGAGAAAAACGAAGTGACAGATAAAAGGAGGTAACGCATTATGCCGTGTACAACAATATTAGTCGGTAAGAAAGCATCCTACGATGGTTCTACAATGATCGCAAGAAACGATGATTCCGGTTCCGGACATTTTACTGCTAAGAAATTTGTGGTGACTCATCCTGAGGCGCAGCCACGTAAATATAAATCTGAGATTTCTCATGTAGAGATCGAACTGCCGGACAACCCAATGAGATATACATCCATGCCGAATGCTCTGAAAGGAGAAGGTGTGTGGGCTGCAAGTGGTGTGAATGAAGCCAATGTCGGAATGACTGCCACAGAAACCATCACTTCCAATCCGCGTGTTCTCGGTGCAGATCCGCTGGTTGTTTATCAGCCTGCAGAGGACGGGAAAGAAGAAATCGCAGGCGGTATCGGAGAAGAGGATATTGTTTATATTGTTCTGCCTTATATCCACAGTGCAAGAGAGGGCGTGAAACGTCTCGGAAGCCTGCTGGAGAAATATGGAACTTATGAGATGAACGGAATTGCTTTTCAGGATAAGGATGAGATCTGGTGGCTGGAGACGATCGGAGGACATCACTGGATGGCGCGCAGAGTTCCTGACAATATGTATGTGGTAATGCCGAACCAGCTGGGAATTGATTCCTTTGATCTGGAAGATGCTCTCGGAGAGCAGAAAGAGTACATGTGCTCTGCAGACCTGAAAGAATTTATTGAAAAATATCATCTGGATCTTTCTATGGATGGTGTGCTCAACCCACGTGATGCTTTTGGCAGCCATGATGATGCAGATCATGTATACAATACACCGCGTGCATGGTTTATGGAACGTTATCTGAATCCGCACACAAAGAAATGGGACGGTCCGGATGCAGACTTTACTCCGGCTTCTGATGATATTCCTTGGTGCATGGTGCCGGAGAAGAAGATTACAGTGGAAGATGTGAAATATGTTCTGTCTGCACATTTCCAGGGAACTCCATATGACCCATATGCTGCATATGGGGGTAAATCCATGAAAGGTGCGTTCCGCTCCATTGGTATTAACAGAAATGATTTCTTGTCTGTGATCCAGATGCGCACGGATCAGCCGGAAGATACAGGTATTCTGGAGTGGGTGGCTTTTGCATCCAACGCATTTAATGTGCTGGTTCCGTTCTACGCAGGAGTTACTAAAACACCGGAATATCTCGCCAATACAACTGCAGAGGTTTCTACAGATAACTTCTACTGGTCAAGTCGAATGATCGCGGCTATGGCAGATGCTTCTTACAGAAGTTCTGTGTTCCATATTGAACGTTATCAGGAACATGTAATGGCAAAAGGTCATGAGCTGATCAATACATATGATGCATTGCTTGCGAGAAGAAGTCCGATGCACAAAAGAGAATGGAACTGAAAGAAGAAGCAAATGAGAAGATTGCAGAGATGGTGAAGAAAGCAGCTGCAGATACTTTAAATAAAGTACTGTTTGAACTGAGCAGCCAGATGAAGAATGCGTATTCACGGTCTGATGCCTGAAAACAGGATGTATAAGCTGGGGTAATTATTCAGCAGTCTATTATTTTGCGAAGGCATCGAACGGTATTACGAACAGTATAAACAGTATAATATATAAAGCTCGGATAAAAAAATTATTTGATAAAGATAGAAAGGAACTTAACTCATGTACTATGTACCAGACGGCACCAAAGAGTGCGGATATTATGAATGTAAGAAATGCGGCAACCGTTTTCTCTCCATGCAGACAATGAAGAGAATCCCATGTCCGGACTGCGAAGCAGAAATTGATTATGAGATCGGCCCTGATGAATCCCTGGAGGATGTATTGGATACAGCAGAACTGATCGAGAAGATTGAAGGTGAAGAAGTGGAAAAGATGGATGCACTTCTGAGTCTTGCAGTAACCGGTGGAGATTATAACTGGATCTGACCCAAGCAAAAAAGTCCCATGAATATATTATGGTAAGAAGTAATATATTCGTGGGACTTTTCGACTTTCAATACCTTTTTTGTATGTTCTGATTTTAAGCTTTTTTGCTATCAATTTGGTCATAAGTTTTTACTGATAATATTTGAACAATGAATAATACACCAGTTTACAACTTTATAAATGATAGATTTGTTGATGAATCAGCTGTTTTAAGGCCTTTGTCATGGCATTTGATTTTATATGTGTTTCGATATTTTTCACGAAAGTGGCAAACAATATCTGACTGCGAATGCCCTGACTTAATTCAAAACGAAACTCCTGTACGCTTTTTGTACGGTACTCAGAAAAATGTTCGTTCTGATAGGGCAGAATCTTCATGGCACAGTAACTGATGTTAATCAGATTGACTAGCATTTCAATCCCTTTGCAGCTTCGCACCATATAGTTACAAAAAGACCAGAACGTTTTCTGTTCATAGTAGCTTGTTTCAATATTCCAGCGTAACGAATATAGCAACAGTGGAATGTATTTCATACGGTCACTTCCGGTCTGGTTCAATGGTGCTTTTTCCTGCCATGCACAGAAAATCTGCAGATCTTCCGGGAAAATGGTACTGAAAAACAGTCGTTTTGTACCATGTTCTTTTTCTGTGGCAGTGACATAGGCAAGGACTTCTCTATTGCCAAAGATCTTAGCGAGAACCCGGCGGACACCGGTATAATAATCACCGATCTTTTCATTGGAAAACGTAAAATCTGTTTCAACAGAAAGGCGTTTGCCATGTTTGGCAGGACGTCCCCGACGACCGGTCTGTGCAGGTGCAGGATCATACATGACAGAATCAATCCTTGCATTGCCAATCAGATCCAGATTCGGATATTCATCAACGATGGATACCAGGTTCTGTTTTGTATACCAGCTGTCACAAAGGATGATGACATGATCTTTGCTGTAAAATTCAGGCATAACCTGCCGGATCATGGAGGCTGCCAGTTCCAGTTTAGATTCTTTTTTCTGCCACATACGATAGCCAAGAGGAACGGAAAGATAAGATACTTTATCCCTATTCCAGACAGGTACGCAGAGCATGACACTCACAAAGCAGTGTCCATTCAGATAGTTGGAACCGTTGTGTGCAGCATGGTCAAACAGTTTTGAAACATTTTCAAATTTTGTGCCAAATTTAGATACCATCGTATCATCCACACACAGAAACACAGGCTGCGTCTGCAATGAATCCGGTATCAGCTTCAAAGTAATCCTGACAGTGGTATTCATAAATCTGGAATAATCAACCTTTGCATAGGAACATGCATAATAAAATACATTCAGTGATTTCTCCGTTATTCCGGATAAAAAATGCTGATACAGAAACCGGATGGAATGTGCAGATTCTAAGGTCAGTATGGATAATATCAGCAGAAATAAGGTATCTGCTGTCGGGACAGAAAAAGTTTCAAAATAAATCAAAAAATATTGATGAAGTCTACCAATCAGTGTTTTTTCGTTGTATAATGTTTTTATCGTACAGGGTCACTTTCCTTTGTAATGTTTTGGGTCAAATTCATTATACATCAGAAAGTCCTGTACGATATTTTTTTTATGAAAAAGTTGTAAAGTGGTGTTATCTC
>NZ_JBWLUT010000083.1:0-8025 GCF_056504575.1 Blautia sp. CGZ-1-C1 | reverse complement strand
CCGGTAGTGATGGAAGTAGGAAAAGTAAATTTAAGCTGCATGGCGCTTCTTGATAAAGCAAACACTGAAACTTTCGGTACACCGACACCGGTAACCGTACCTCTGAAAGTAGAAAAAGGCCCGTTCATCGTAGTGACAGGACACGATCTCTACGACCTCAAACTCCTCCTTCAGCAGACAGAAGGAAAAGGAATCAACATTTACACACATGGAGAAATGCTTCCGGCACACGCTTATCCGGAACTGAAAAAATTCCCACATCTGAAAGGAAATTTCGGAACCGCATGGCAGAATCAGCAGAAAGAATTTGACCATATTCCTGCACCGATTCTCTACACGACCAACTGTCTCATGCCGCCAAAAGCCAGCTACAAAGACAGAGTATTTACCACAGAAATGGTATCCTTCCCAGATGTAACCCACATTGACGATGAAAGAGACTTCACACCGGTAATCGAGAAAGCTCTGGAACTCGGCGGCTATGCAGAAGATACCCAGTTCACAGGAATCGACGGAGGAACAGAGGTTACGACAGGATTTGCCCATGGAACAGTACTGGGAGTAGCCGATAAAGTAATCGAAGCAGTCAAATCCGGAGCTATCAGACACTTTTTCCTGGTAGGTGGATGTGATGGCGTACGTAAAGGCAGAAATTACTACACTGATTTCGTAAAGCAGACCCCGGATGATACTATCATCCTCACCCTTGCCTGTGGAAAATACCGTTTTAACGACCTTGACCTCGGAACCATCGGCGGACTCCCGAGAATCATGGACATGGGACAGTGCAACGATGCCTACAGTGCAATCAAAGTAGCCGTAGCACTTGCAGAAGCATTTAACTGCAGTGTAAACGAACTGCCACTGAGCATGATCCTCTCCTGGTATGAGCAGAAAGCAGTCTGCATCCTTCTCACACTGTTACATTTAGGAATCAAAGACATCCGCTTAGGTCCGACCCTGCCGGCATTCATTTCACCAAATGTCTTAAACTATCTGGCAGAAAACTACAACATCGCTCCGGTAACAACTCCGGAAGAAGACCTGAAAACAATTCTTGGATAAATAATTTTAAAAGAAGATATACTTCTATTACTACAAAATTGAATATTGAGTGCGAGATCGCACATTGTGAGCTGTCTTTCCTTTGGAAGGGCAGCTTTTCGATTATCTATCAAAGATTTTGCAGAAAAAAGTAAGGCGGAAAGTGTAATTAAAGGGGATATATGTTATTATGTGAGTGACAAATCGGGATTGTGCGCCCAGACAAGGGCGAGTAGTCTAACAGGTGGAATGCCTGTCTGGTAAGGTCTAACCAACCGCCAGTAGCGAGTCTTGGGTGGCTGTCAGTAATGGAAGTCGCTAAGCGTAGACAGCAAGGAAATAGAGAGTGTGATTGAGCCTCGAAATTTTGACATTTAGAAGGCTGACGCTTTAATTCCAGCGGAAAGCAACACAAACCAAATTGTCATGGTAAGAGTTGGTTTGCTTCTACGGGGTCAAAGAGCACTTTATGTTTCACATTGTGACTACTCAGTCAACTGGGGAGAGCCTATTGTTTCTTGCCAACGCAAGTATGACAAACAACTGCAAAACAGGAGAATGTCAAAGGAATAGTAGGCAGTCGGATAGCTCCATAGTACCGAAGAAGTTGGGCAATGCCAATGGAGGGAAGGGAGCTACATAATAATGGTCTTTCTGAGGACACATCAACCGTACTCAGGGACGGAGGTATTGATGGAAACGAAATTAGAAAGAATAGCAGAAATATCGGCGCATTCGCCAAGACCAGAGTTCACGTCGTTGTATCATTTAATCAATAAAGAAATGCTTTTGCAATGCCACAAAGAATTAGATGGTAGCAAAGCGGTTGGTATTGATGAAATTACTAAGAAAGAGTACGAGAGGAATCTGGAACAAAACATAGATGACCTGGTGGAAAGATTGAAAAGAAAATCCTACAAGCCACAGCCATCAATAAGGGTATATATTCCCAAAAGCAATGGAAAACTTCGACCATTAGGAATTGCGTGCTATGAGGACAAAATAGTTCAGTTAGCACTAAAGAAGATATTGGAAGCTATTTATGAACCGAGATTTCTGAACTGCATGTATGGCTTCAGACCTAATCGAGGATGTCATGATGCAATAAAAGAACTATACAAGAGATTAAACAACACTAAAATCTGTTATATCGTGGATGCTGATATAAAAGGCTTCTTTGACCATATGAAACATGAATGGATTATCAAGTTCCTCAATCTCTATATCAAAGACCCTAACATTATAGGTCTTGTCAAGAAGTACCTTAAGGTAGGAGTGCTGGATGGAGGAAAACAGATGATGAATGAAGAAGGTTCGGCGCAGGGAAATATAATAGTCCAATCCTTGCAAATATATACATGCACAATGTATTAACACTTTGGTATAAGTTTATTATTACCAAGGAATGCAAGGGAGATAATTTCTTGATTGTTTATGCAGATGACTTCGTTGCGGGATTCCAATATAAATGGGAAGCTGAAAACTACTATAAGCTTCTAAAAGAACGGATGGAAAAGTTCGGTTTGCAGTTAGAGGAAAGTAAAAGCCGTCTATTGCAAAGCGGTGCTTACATTGCGAGGGCGAAGCAAAAGAGCGGTGAGTCTACCAGATTAGAGACATTTGATTTCTTGGGATTCACATTCTACTGTGGACGTTCACGCAAAGGCATGCCGTACATAACGCCAAAGACAAGCTCTAAGAAATTCAGACAGAAAATCCGAGACATTAAAGTATGGCTATATGCGAATAGAGACCAATCGTTGAAGAAACTAATGGGAATGCTTAATCTGAAGTTAGTCGGTCACTATAAGTACTATGGCATCAGCTTTAACGGCAGAATGATTTCAAACTACAAACAGCAAGTCAGAGAACTTCTGTTTAAGGTGCTGAATAGACGAAGTGATAGAAAGAGCTACACAAGAGAAGGATTCATTGAAATGCTGAAATACTATCCATTGGCATTGCCAAAGATATATGTCAGCTTGTTTTGATACTGTAAATATTGTTATGAAGAGCCGTATGCGGGAAAGCCGCACGTACGGTTCTGTGAGGGACTTACATTGTGAGGTGTGAGTCTACTCGACTGTGGAGAGATTTCTTGAACTTTCCTTATTTTACAGGCTTTTCAGCCCATTAGACAGTGAAATGATATGTATTTTCCCTTATTTTTGCTCTTATGCGGAATCTGCAAGGGGAATAAGGGAAATTTTTGTTTAAGCATTGCTCGCTACTTTATCAAGAAGTCTTGCGGAATCCCGCTTTGCTTTTCTTGTTGAGTGAGCGTAAATATTCATTGTGGTACTGACATCAGAGTGTCCTAACAACTCCTGTACATCTTTCGGGGCAGCCCCATTGGAAAGCAGGTTGCTGGTGTAAGTGTGACGTAACTGGTGAAAATGAAACTCCTCAAATCCTTCCAGCTTCTTTGCCACTGATCTGCACACAATGCCGAGTGTACTCGGCAGTTCCAAAGAACCATCCGGTCGCAGGCAGACAAAAGAAATTTCTTTGTAGTCGGCTGGGACTTCCTGTGTTCCGTCAAGATGATAGTATTCATAATATACCCTGTTTTTCACATGCACTTCTTTGTAGTAATTGCGGTGATATAATTCGCCATACTGCATCCGGTTTTTGAGCTGTTCTTTTCTGGCAGCTTTCAGTATTTCAGTCAGCGTATCTCCAAAATCAACAATCCTTACTTTTTTCCGTTTCGTTGGTCCGATAATATTTTTGTGTTTCATGCCGTCGTAGCGGATACTGCGTTTTATGGTGAGACATTGTTCCTCAAGGTTAATGTCCTGCCAGGTAGGACCACAGGTTTCCCTGATACGTAGCCCGGCATAATACGCAATCTGAATCGGCAGAATGGCAGGTGGTCTATATCGGAATCCGATGTTATGTGAAAGACTGGCGGGAAGAACGGGGATATTATTAAGAAAAACACAGGGAGATGTCTTTATCTTCCTGTGTTAAAAATGAAGCATTGATTATTTTTATATGAGAGGGATTATTGGACAGGTCTATATCGTGTTACAAAGTGTTATAAAGCCTGCAATTTCGTAATTTTTAAAATTGACCGTTTTATAGGATAGTATAAAAGTTTGTTAGAGAATCTTAAAAATAAACATTAAAATTATATATAAATCACCACTATTATAGAATACTATAAAAGATAATTCAAAACAAGTCTTTTATTTTTAAAAAGCGTGATATATATTAAGTGTATACAAAAGCATGCGCATTCTTTTAAAGTCATCTATAAATCTTAAATTCCTCAAGAAAGGAGGAAAATCTTGAAAAAAATTAAACGTTGTATAGCAATTATTTTGTCAAGGGTTTTAGGATTTTCGATGTCAACAGTATCTTTTGCTAGTGAAAGGTATAATCAAAATGACAATTCGAAGGGGACTTGTAGTAAAGAAGATGTTGACTTATCCAATGGTGGTTATACTATAATTTATGAAGATGGAGAACTATATATAGTTCCTTCTCAAGAAACACGAATGGGTGGCGGAATTGGATACTGTACTGTAAAAAATAAGACTTTTTCATATTCTATGACAAGAAGTCAAGCAGAGGCAGCTCTTAAAGCAATAAATGTGGGAGAGGGTGCGACTAAAAGTTTAGGGACTTTACTGCTAGCTGCTTTAGGTGGTCCTGTTGGTTCGGTTGTTGGACTCAGTGTTTCTGTAATTCTTAATTTTATCGGCGGAGAGAGTACTTACGTTAGTCATTTAAAATCATTTCTTAATTTGGGTAAATCTGTAGCATATTTTAAGTTTGATACACATTGTGTGAATAGAGGAAAAATTGCATGAAAAGAAATTATTGGGCGTTATTAGTTTTTGTGTTAATAATAGTATTGCAGTGGATTGGATTAGGATTTCATGGTCAAATAAGGTTTATTTTTTTGATAATTATATTAGTTCTAATTGTTTTATTTGCAATATTATTGCGAAAATAGCAAAAGTGATTTGTGAATAGTGAGGTAAAGGAACAAGGTGAAGCCGATACACTTAGGGCAGTCCTTTACGGAACGGACACAGCCAGTACCGCAATGATACATAAGAGGGCTTGAAAGAAGGTCACAAACCCTGCAAGTCTTCTTGTTTATTCTATGTGTCGAGCCCATCTATGTGTCAGATTGCATTTTCTGATAGATTGTTTCTTTCATGACTTATCAAAGAAAGTTCTCCTGTCGGGTATGTTCCAATTGTTTATTTCGGATATAAGCGTCTAATTCACAATTATATTCGTAGAGGCGAAAGACTACTCTGTTCTAAAAGGTATTTCTATATCTCTAATGAATCTTCGGCATTTACCCACATCTGCAAATTTCCCTCAAGGTATAATCTCGCATATTCAAGTGGTTCATCGACTGCAAGTGAAGTCAATGCACAGTCTGATCCGGGTGTGGTTTTTAAATCCTTTTCGGCTTCCCAGCAGTCAATGCGAAGCATATAGCCAACATTTGTATAAATGTCAATGCTGTTTCGTTGTGGATTGTATTCTGCAAATATTGTTCTCATCGTATCTTATCTCCTTATCGTTCAATCAATTATTCGTTACAAAAATCAGAAGCATTTCAATCAGTTCACCATGTCATTTTTATTTTGTGTTATACTGTTTTATATGATTTTTTTGGTCTCCGCTGCCGCTTCGGTCGGCACAGAGCAGATGTCCACCGGACATCTTGTGCCCTTGTATTTTCCCTTATCAGAGTTCGTAAACACTGATGGGACGATATAACACAAGGGAAACAATAAGGGGAAGTTCACCTGCGAAAAATCCAGTGTTTTCAATGGCTTCCAGAGAATTTGATAACAAAATATAACAGTTATTAAATCTCTTAAAACAGGTGAAATCTCAATCGGAAGTTGTGGAGGTAATTATCAATGAGGAATATTTACGATAATAGTGAATTTTTTGCCGCATATGCGGAAATGGGAAGAAGCAAAGATGGTCTGAAAGCTGCTGGAGAGTGGCATCAGTTGCAACCGTTATTCCCTAAATTACAGGGAAAAAAAGTTTTGGATTTAGGATGTGGTTACGGTTGGCATTGCAAATATGCCGCACAAATGGGAGCTACTGAAATTCTTGGTATTGATAGTAGTCAAAAAATGATTGCAAAAGCAGTAGCTGATAACTCTGATGACAAAATCAAGTATAAAGTTTGCGGTGTTGAAGAATACATTTATCCTGAAAATACTTATGACCTAGTTGTTTCTAACCTGGTACTGCACTATATCGAAAATTTAGCTAATGTTTATCAAAAGGTGTATTGCACATTAAAAGTAGGTGGGTATTTCCTATTCAATATTGAACATCCGACTTTCACCGCAGGTGTTAATGAAGATTGGATTTATGATGAAAATGGGAAACCTAAATATTGGCCAATCGACAATTACTATTACACAGGCGAAAGAGAAACCAATTTTCTTGGTCAACGAGTAATTAAACAGCACCACACATTAACGCAGATATTGAATCCACTTATAAAATGTGGTTTTCAAATTGAGGCTATTGAGGAAGCAATGCCTCCGGCAGATATGATGGGTATGCCGGGAATGTGTAATGAAATGCGTAGACCTATGATGTTGTTGGTTAAGGTTAAAAAGGTTTAATAAACAACTTCAAGTTTTATTGATTAGGAAATTGAGGAGTTATGCATTTTGTAAAGGGGGATCTATAAATGAAAACGTGTTGTTTAGTATGGGAAATTCCTGTAATAGAGGGAGAACATTATAATCCAATTATGAATGTCATTTATATGCAAAAAGCAAAGAAATTTTTGAATCAACTAAATCGATATTTTCAGGATGAGAATATGGATTGGAAGTGTGTTTTAGACCATTCAGCATGTACTTATAATGAGATTTTTTCCAGTGAACATCAAGCAGTTATTTTTGCTCCGGAAGCCAAAACAAGACAATGGTTATATAAAAAAGAAATTCAGGCTGTAAGTATTCCAAAATATTATTTGGATTTTGCAGAATATAATGAAGCAAAGTTGGATAAAATAGCAATTTTTTTTATGAACTTAAAAAATAATGTACAATAGATTTCCTTGTTATGGGGCAATGATATGTGGTGTTGGAGGATAAGCTTATGAAAAGCAAAAGGACAGTTATAGGTATCATCATTGGAATCATAGCAGCGATGCTCTGGAGTGTTGTTTTTATAAACTCATTAAACAGCATGGCGGGAATTGGAATCGGAATATGCTTGGGTATATCTTTTGGTATATCTGGCAGTCTTATTTTTTCAAAAAAAGATAAAGATAAGTGATAATACAACTCGGGATTTGACAAAGGGATGTGATTGTATGAAGAAGAAAAGTATAAGTGTGATATGTGCTGTATTAGTAATTTCAGGTGTGGCAACAGTCCTTGTATTAACTGGAAATAGAGGAAATGTATCAAATGTTAATCGTGTTGTTGGTTACTCTGCACTCTATGGTGAAAATTCAATCAATGAAGCGTTTGATGTCATAGAGAAAAAATTTGCAAAAGATTTTAAAGGTTGCACACTTGCTGAACTTCGCTATGACGAGGATGTTGAAAACAGATTTGCAGAAGAAATTGAGAAGTATCACAAAGAGAATAACCAAGAACTTATTGTGGTATTATCAATCTTTGATACAGACGAAAAAGGTGGAGATGGTGGGTTCAATCCTAATGATATATACGCCAACTGGCAATGGTATTTAGTGAAAACGGCAGATAAAAAGAGTTGGGAAATAATCAATTGGGGTTATTAATCAACTTCCGGATTTCAATGCTTTGCAAATAGCATGATATGATACCTCTAAAGCAGACAGATTAAATATAAAAATCTGTTACTTTGGAGGTATTTTTAGGATAATAAGCGTGAATCCTCGGCAATTCAATTACCGAGATGAAAGCACAAACTGTGCATATCTGCACTCATAATAAATAAAAATAACCCATTTAACCGACATTTAACCACATTTAACCGACG
>NZ_JBWLUT010000082.1:0-9165 GCF_056504575.1 Blautia sp. CGZ-1-C1 | reverse complement strand
ATAAACGGATACATCATAATTGCATTCATCCCTTCTTCATTTAATTTACCTGATTATAGCACAGATTTCATTAATCATCTATGGTTTTTCTCAAAGGGCTTCCAGTTGGACAGGAAAATATTCAGTCCGAAGCCTACTGCCAGAGCCCATGCAGATGCCCATGCGGTTCCCTGAGTTGCGAGGACTGCTGCCATTACGCCTGCGATCATCTTGTCTCTGTCGCTCTTGCAATAATCCATACCAATTCTCGCACATACAAATGCCTGGAACATCAGAGTGATGGATGAGCCTACGCCGAAGATCGGGCGGAAGAAGCTTACTACCGGGATAATAAGCACGCTTAAAAATGTCGCCAGGCGGAAAGAAGACATTCCTCCAAGAAGGGATTTCATTGCTTTCTTTCCTTCTTTGTATCTCATAGATACAGATACAGTCATCCCTACCCATAACGGACCGGAAAGTGGCGGAAATGGTGCAATGATGGAAAGAATCAGGTTTCTCAGACCGCTGATCATATTGGAGCGGCTGGAATTGAAATCAATGTATTCATCATCACGAGCCTGTCGTGCTTCTGTAACCAGGGTTTCTGTTGTGACAAAATCACCAAATGCGATAACATAGCATACCAACGCAAGTGGTAAAGCCTTAATATACATAGAAAGCGGCGGGATACCCACACCAAAAATACTTACCTGATCAATAATCTCTTTAAACTGTGGAATCTTGATAAAAGTTCCGATCTCTAGACCTGGTTTGTCCAACTCTCCTACAAGAAGTCCCACCACCATAGCAATCAAGTACGGGAACAGGTTTCCATATCTGGCAACCAGATCAAGGAATTTATTTGTCTTTCTCTTCTCCTGATATTTGTCAGAGAAGCTGATCAGGATCAGAAGGCCTACGCCTGCAACAATAGCCAGGGGATATTTGTGCATATTTCCATTCTCTCCCAGCTGCCCTGCCATAACTGTAACAGGTGCTGCAAGAAGGATACCACCTTTGACAGAATCGGGAACTGCGTGAACAAATTTATCTGCCAGTTTGGTCACACCCATGAAGATGAATACCACACCTACCAGCATCTGTAATGCGATCATTGCCTGTATTCGCTCTTTTCCCATAGGGAAACCTTCCAGGAATACAATAGTTAATGGCAGTGTCGGTGTGATCCAGCCCGGTACGACCGGATCGCCCAGCAGACTGTGTAACAGGTAAAGAAATGTCTCAATGATTACACAACTCCATGCCAGTTCATAAGGAAGCCCCAGATACTGCTCCAGATAAGGAACAGCAGCCAGTGCGGTAACGCCCAGGATCAGACCCTGAATGAACTCAACAGATTCTATCTTATAGTGTATAAAAGGAAGTCTTATCTGAAATGGTCCAAAGGGGATGTAGGGCAGTTCATTTTCTCTTCTTTGTGCTCTTGTATATGCCATACAATTTCTCCTTTAACATTATTTTGTTAGAATTTAGTAACTATTCAATAACCTCCCGGGATAGCAGATTATTGAATATTTACAGAATATTTCTATATTTCAGCGTATGCTTTCTATCTTTTTTGTTAATTTTTAGACAATCATCGCTCAAATGAAATCCAATCCGCTCAGAAACACATCCGAGCTGGGTTGGATTTCATTTCTCTCATGGGATTAATTATTGACTTCTTATTTCAGCCACTATCGTCATAGCGTGTCTGAAATTGATTGACTAAACTTGCTTTATTTCTAAGCTTCTTTGTTTTTCTTTACAAAGATTGCAAGTAAAATACCTGCCACAGTAACACCTGCATTCAGAAGAAGGATCATTCTCGGGGCTCCTTCTCCGCCTACCTTAGTGATGTAGCTTGCAAGGCTTAAAATCGTGTAGTTAGCAATACTGGACGCGATCATTACCATGGAAGTTGCTGTCGCTTTGTTCTCCGGGAAGAACTCTGCGGTTGTGGAAGTAGCCAGCTGAAGAACGCCGCCTGCTCCTGCAAAACCGATTGCAAATCCACCGATCAGACACATGGTCGGGCTCTGGATAAAGTAGCACAGTAACAGTGTGACAGTGGAAATTGCCGGATAAAGAATCAGGATGTTGATCTCTTTTAAACCTTTCTTGATAAGAACAGAGGAGCAAAGGATTGCTGCGAATGTTCCTATTGCATAGAAGGACTGGATCTTACCAGCCTGATCACTGGTCATTCCGTATAACATACCAAGCTCTTTGTTACAGTTTAGCCACAGCATAAATGTAGAAGAACTTGTAAATCCGATCAGGATTGCTGCCAGTGCAGCCGGTGTGATTTTTAATTTGCTCTTTGTCTTCTGTCCTGCGGCTGCTGTCTTGTTTCCTCTTTCCGGGAATGGGAGGAAAAGGATCAGGATACCATCGATAAAGATTGCAACACCTGCAACGATAAAGATCGTTCTGTAGGACATGTTTGCTGATGCGACAGCCCCGATCATGTATGGCAGTAAGAACTGGCTGATACACATGGAGAATTTTGTAAACATGTTCGCTACGGAAGGATTATTTACATAAATTTCCATACAGGTCGGGCTTACGCAGGTATCCAAAAAGGAGTTTGCGATACCACCGATGATAGCAAATGCATAGGCAACACCCATGTTAGGTGCATAAGCGATTCCCATGAAATATGCTGTATAGCACAGAACACCAATGATACCGCTTAATCTACGTCCGAATTTATCGGAAAGAGGTCCGGAAAATGGCAGAGAAATCAGACGTCCAAGTCCCAGTGCTGCGATAACTGCTACAACACCGCTGATTTCAGAGCCCCATGCTCCGGAAAGTTCCGGCTTGTACTGTCCCATGATGGACGCACCAAAGCCGTGAATAAAATAAGTAAAGTACAACGCAATGGAAGTAACCACTAAATTTGTTTTCTTAGTCTTTCCCATTTCTAATTATTTCCCTTCGTTTTCCTTCTGAAACTTCTGGTATTCATCTGTAGGCATCTCAAGACCTGTGTAAAGTTTGTAAGCTGCAGCGCCCTGCCACAGAAGCATTCCTTTACCACCTACAGCAAGTTTTACGCCTGCTTCTTTTGCTTCTTTAACCATCTTTGTTTCTTCCGGATTGTATACACAATCAGCCACAACAAGGTTTGGATGGAACATAGACTTGTCAACCAGAGAAAGGTCATCGTGTGGTTTCATACCAGCCAGAGTACCGTTTGCAAGAATATCAGCGTTTGCAATCTCTTCTCTTAATTTATCCTGATCATCCAGGCAATATACACTTACTTTGCAGTCCGGAACTTCTTTTGCAAGTTTTTCTGCTGTTCCTTTGGCTCTGTCAAGGAATGGATCATTCGGGTTAAAGATCGCAATGGATGCTGCTCCGTCAAGTGCGCACTGTACAGTAAGAGCTGTAGCAGCTCCGCCTGCTCCAAGAACTACCATCTTTTTACCTTTGATATCAACACCATTCTCTTTTAAGTTACGTACAAATCCGATACCGTCTGTGATATGTCCGATGAGTTTTCCGTCTTCGTTTACGATTGTGTTTACAGCACCAACGATTCTTGCTGCCGGTGAAAGTTCATCCACACACTGAGCCACCTTATTCTTGCAAGGCATTGTTACATTTGCGCCTCTCATTTTGAACAGACGAATAGCATCTAATGCTGCCGGAACCTGATCTTCTTTGATGTCAAATGCCATGTAAGCATAGTCAAGGTTGTGATAACGGAAGCTGAAGTTGTACATTGCCGGTGATCCTGAATGTCCTACCGGGCTTCCGATGAGTGCCATTAATCCTGTTGTTCCTTTGATTCTCTGTTCCATTTCCTCTTGTTCCTCCTGAAATTTTCTTCTTGTTATCCAGATATACAAAAAGTATACCTGGATGTTTTTTCATTTGTTATATGATTATAATGTAGAAGCTACTTCGTATGCTTCTTTTGTCGCATCGAGTGCTCTTCTTGCACGGGTCGCATCACCGATCACATAAGTATCCGGTACAATTGTTTTGATTTCTTCGCCGAATGGATTGTAGTTTCTGAATCCCATGGAAAGGATAACAGAATCATATCCTCTGGACTCATGTCTCTGACCGTCGGCTGTCTCGTACTCTACGCCATCTTCATAGAATTTGCATACTTTTGCACCTGTAATTTCTTTGATCTTGTAATCTTCGAAATCTTTCATCAGGTAAACTCTATGCTCGTGGATTACGTCTGCACCTACAGTATCTCTGAACTCGATAACTGTCACATCATGATTCTGCTCACCGAGGAATGCTGCTGTCTCGCATCCTACCATTCCGCCGCCTACAACAAGAACCTTCTTTCCTGCTGCTCTCTTTCCATCAAGGAGATCAGAGCCATGAATGATTGCAGGATTGTCGATTCCTTCGATCGGAAGAATCAGTGTTCTGGAACCGGAAGCAACAATTACGCTGTCTGGTTTTTCTTCCTTGATAAGATCCAGAGTTACTTCCTGATTCATTTTGATCGTTACGCCAGCTTTCTGACAGCGAACAATGTAGCTACGGATCATGTTTGTGATGTCGCCTTTTCCCGGAGGATAAGCAGCCAGGCGCATGTTTCCGCCAAGTTTATCACTTGCTTCATAAAGTGTTACCTGATGACCTTTTTCCTGTGCGATAAATGCAGCGCAAAGACCTGCAACACCGCCACCGATTACCATAACTTTCTTAGCTTTTTCTGCCGGAGCGATTCCCTCAGCTTCATGTCCAAGGAATGGGTTTACCAGACAGCAGATTGGATTTCCTGCATACATATTTGCAACACAGCCCTGAAGACATGCGATACATGGAATCATATCTTCCAGTCTTTCTTCCTGTGCTTTTAATGGCATATGTGGATCTGCAAGGCTCTGACGGCCGAAAGCAACCAGGTCGCAACGTCCTTCTTTTACCATTAATTCTGCAAACTGCGGTTCTGTATAACGTCCAACTGTGATTACCGGGATAGATACGGCACGTTTAATCTCTTCTACCTGAGAAGCGGAGAATCCACCATGTGTTACTGTCGGTGCCCACATAAATTCATCGCGGATATGAACGGCGCGGGATACATGGATCGCATCAAGTCCACATCCTTCCAGATATGCAGCGATTGCAGCGCTGTCATGCACATCAAGGCCACCCGGCACTTCATCACAGCTGTTGATTCTGGCAAGAACAGCGATCTTTCCTTCTGTCATCTTCTTAACTTCTTCAATGATCAGACGGGAGAAACGCATTCTGTTCTCAAAAGAACCGCCAAATTCATCCAGTCTTTTATTTGTTCTTGGGGAAAGGAAGGTACTTACCAGATATCCATGTGCCATATGGATTTCAACTGCGTCCACACCGGCTTCCATTGCTCTCTTTGCTGCAAGACCGTAGCCTTTTACCAGTTCATAAACTTCTTCTGTTGTAACTTCCTTCGGTGTGTCTCTGCCGCAGTCAGACGGAATGCTGGTTGCTGCCTCGATCGGTGCTCCTGCGTTCTTTGCGTTTCCTTCCGGGCCTGCATTCTGAAGCTGTACGGAAACTTTTGCGCCTTCTGCATGACAGGCATCAACTACCTTGCGGAAGCTTTCGATTGTGGAGTCATCATAAAGACATGGCTTGCGGGGACCACCTTTTGCTCCTTTATGTACTACTGTTGCTTCGATTGTGATCAGACCGAAGCCGCCTTTTGCTCTTTCACGATAATAAGCTGCGGACTGTTCGCTCATGCTTCCGTCTGTGTTTGCAAAGTTGTTTCCCATTGGCGGAACCACGAAGCGATTCTTTACTGTCATTGGCCCGATGTCGATTGGCTGAAACATTGCATTAAATTTCATGTGACCTTCTCCTTTTTTGAATTCTTTTCTATTAATTATTCATTCACTATTTTGTGTTCATTCAGAATGTGGATCAGGCAGGCGTGGAGGTTTCTGCATGATCCCCTGATCTGTCGTTTATCCGTCAGATACTTACTGAAGAACCTCCGGCCATGCTTCCTCAAGCACTTTCTTTGTGTTCTCATATGTATGGTTTGCAGCATATTCAAGTCCTTTTGCAAGGATTGCATCGCTGATGACTTCTACGCCGATTGCATTTGGTTTGATTCCTTTTTCTTTTACCATTTTAACGAAATCTGCTGTGCATCCGATTCCTGTTCCGGGAGCAAGACGGTCATGCATGGATTCATCTCTTAAGATTGTTGTTGCATATGGTCTTTCCCATACATCGTTGATCTGGATGGATACAATCTTGTCTGCAGGGATTTCTTCGATAACTGAAAGATTGATAGGCTGATTTGCTCTTACCCAGTGCCATGTATCCATGATCAGTTTTGCATTCTCACAGTCAGCTGCCTTTACAACTGCCCAGCCTTTTTTCATATCCGGGATTCCGCTGTATGGCATTGGCTCAACACCGATGATGTATTTTCCTGCTCTCTGGCATAATTCTCTTAATTTCTGCGCAGTATATTCTACGGAGTAGTTTTCCATCAGACCGCAGTTGATCTGTTTTACGTCAAATAATTCACACATATGGAAGCAGAGCTGTTCTTTGTATTTCTGCTCGTAAGATCTATGCTCTTCTGCCCACTGTACGATGTACTCAACCTCTGTTACTTTCATACCATGTTTGTCCAGAATAGCAAGAATGTCTTTGTCAAAAAGTCCCTCATTCAGCGCATCTACATAGGTTTCTGCACGAAGACCGATTCCTTCGTATCCTGCGTTCTTTGCAGCAATCACTCTGTCTTCAAATTTGCACTGATCTCCCAGTGTCCAGGAACTGATAGTAATTGGAAATTCTTTTGACATCTTTTTGTCCTCCTGATAAAATCGCATAATTTTTTTATTTATTCCGGAATTATTTTGTATCTTTTTGATATAAGCATTATATAACTTTGTTAAATATAAAACAAATTAGTTCTATCCTTTAAATTCATAGATTTTTTCAATACGTCATGGTATAATCTACGTATATAACAAATATCGCGCGGGTTATTTGTGCAAGAGTGACTATAATTATGGTTTTCCAGAGCATTAAAGGACTATGAAAGCCTGCACATAAAATATAGTCACTTATAAAATACTAATCAGAGAAAGGAGTTTTTCTATGAACCTGTATCATCTGCGGTACTTTTCTACGCTGGCTCATATTGAGCATTACACAAAAGCCGCTGATATTCTGGCGATCACTCAGCCTTCTTTAAGTTATGCAATCTCTACTCTCGAGGAAGAACTGGGTGTAAAACTGTTTGAAAAAAATGGAAGGAATGTTACTCTTACCAAGTATGGAAAAGTTTTCCTGAATGACGTGGAAGAGGTACTGAACCGTCTGGACTCTTCTGTGAACAGTCTGAAGCTGGCAGGTAAAGGGGAAGGCTGCATTGATGTGGTATTCCTGCGTACACTGGGAATTGATTTTCTTCCTAAGATCATGCGGGGATTTCTGGAGGAAAATCCTGCTAAAAAGATAGATTTTAATCTGTATTGTGATAAAGTTTTAACATCTGATATTCTGAACGGATTAAAAGAGAAGAAATATGATCTGGGGTTCTGTTCCAAACTTGATAATGAGCCGCTGATCGAGTTTATTCCGGTTGCCAGACAGGAGCTGGTTGTGATCGTACCTCTGGATCATCCGCTGGCAGTAAAGGATGAAGTACGGCTGGAGGATACCATTCCTTATAAACAGATTATATTTAAGAAGAGAAGCGGTCTGAGACAGATTATTGACGGATTGTTTGAGCGCATCGGTCAAAAACCGGATGTTGCCTATGAGATTGATGAGGATCAGGTTGCTGCAGGGTTTGTGTCCAATGGATTTGGTATCTGTGTGGCTCCCAATATTCCTATCCTGCAGTCACTGAATGTAAAGATTCTGCCACTTGTATCTCCAAGCTGGCAGAGAAACTTCTATATGGCAATGTTAAAGAATGTTTATCATCCGCCGGTTGTGGAGGCTTTTAAGAATTATGTAGTCGAACAGGCGCAGAAGGAATGGGATTATAAGACCAGCTCATCTGGCGCGTGTCTGAAACACGCTCTGACATAATAAAATATCAGAGAATACAAAAAGATATGAGTTCGCCCTGTCAGTTGGGACAACCCATATCTTTTTATAATAACTTATACCTTCTATAATGCGGCTTGATATCTGCCACTTCTGATACATAAACCAGATCTGTCATGCTATATTATTTTTCTTCATCCATAATGCGAAGCCTGTGTACAAGCTCTTCGCAAATCTCCAGTTTGTTTTTACCATCTGTCTCGATGATAATGTCTGCTGCTGCCTCGTATTTCTCGCGGCGTTTCTCCATCAGGTCTGCAATAAACGGAACCGTTTTGTTGTTCTCGATCAGCGGACGATCATGGTTGTCTTTGACACGATCAAGTATTGTTTCAGGCTTTGCAGTAAGAAGGACCACTCGTCCGTTCTTCTTCATCTCTGCCACATTGCACTCTCTCATAGGAGTACCGCCGCCGCAGGAGATAACTACATTTGTCCTGGACTGCATTTCAATAAGCAGATTTGTCTCAAGGTCACGGAAATACTGCTCACCATATGTCTCAAAAATATCAGAAATACTCATTCCCTGTCTCTGGGCAATAATCTGGTCCATCTCTACCACATCCATGGCAAATGCATTCTTAAGGAAATCAGAAATAGTAGATTTGCCTGCACCCATAAAGCCGATAAGAACGATATTGTAGTTGAAGAGCTTTCTGGCCTGGATACGTTTACTGTTTGTGCGGATGCTGTCAAATACGTCTGCCACTTCATCCTTGTGACGTCTGCCTTCCATTCTGCCCTCAAGCCATTCTTTCTGTTTTGCTTCCTGCTCAGGCTGTAAAATCTGAAGTCCGTTGGCTTCTTTATATGCCATAATGTCCTCGACAATTCTGTTTCTCATGATAAGGGCATCCAGGATGATCTCATCACACTGTCCAAGACTCTCTCTGAGTATTTCTAACTGGTTCATATCTCTTTCCTCTGTCTTTCCTATGACAATTTACTTATTCTGCAAAATTGCCATAAACTTTTTCACGAACGGCTGATGTGTCACCAAACTATCAACTGGTTGATACATGAAATGCCGACTGTTAAGTTTTATTATATCAATGTTGCTTTTTCATAGCAACCCTTTAAATCATTAAATTGTTTCATTGATTCTATAGTTTTTTTCTATGAAGT
>NZ_JBWLUT010000081.1:0-40810 GCF_056504575.1 Blautia sp. CGZ-1-C1 | reverse complement strand
CAAATGTATTTAACCGCTCCCTGGTCGTATATCCAAGAAGCATACGCAACGTAACCGGGATGTCATCCTCCGTAATAATCCCTGCTCTCTGAGCATCATCCATATCATGATGAATATATGCGATCTTGTCTGAAAGTCTTACCACCTGGCCTTCGAGAGTTGACGGACTTCCACTGGTTCTGTGATTCAGGATGCCATCCCGGACCTCCCAGGTGAGATTCAACCCTTCGCCGTTCTTCTCAAGTACCTGTGCAACCCTGACGCTCTGTTTATAGTGGGCAAAGCCATCCGGGTTCACTGCATTGAGAGCTCTCTCTCCTGCATGTCCAAAAGGAGTGTGTCCAAGGTCATGCCCAAGTGCGATTGCCTCCACAAGATCTTCATTCAGCCTTAAAGCCTTAGCGATAGTTCTGGCTATCTGTGATACCTCAAGAGTATGTGTCAGTCTGGTTCTGTAATGGTCACCCTGAGGTGCCAGAAAAACCTGTGTCTTATCCTTCATCCTGCGAAATGCCTTGCTATGAAGGATCCTGTCTCTGTCTCTCTGATAGACGGTTCGTACATCGCATTCTTCCTCCTGCCTCTCTCTGCCCTTAGAATAAAGGCTGAATGAGGCATAAGGGTTTAGCATCTTTAGTTCTCTCTGTTCCATGCTTTCCCTGATATTCATAAGCGATACCTCCACAAGCTGACAAAATACCTCTTATTAATTATATTCTACATAAAATTTCAAATTCCTCTTTTTTTCAAAAAAAATTTGAAATTTTTTATATTTTTTTCAAAAAGTTGTTGACATTGTCTTTTGCATCTGGTATAGTATCACTTGTCGCGAGGGAGAGCACAAAAGAATCCCAAAGAAATGCGATATGCGGAAGTGTCGGAACTGGCAGACGAGCAAGACTAAGGATCTTGTGAGCATTGCGCTCGTGTGGGTTCAAGTCCCATCTTCCGCATTAAAGAATGAGGAACTATGAGAAGTCATGGCGCCTTATTTTTTTGCGTTTTTATTTTAGATATATAATAACCTCATTACCTTGACACTGATTTTTAATGAATCCCGACATACCGATAAAAAACTCTGGCGAATGAGCTTCTCACTGATCTCATAGCACACCTGTCCGTAGTCTTTACATAGTATTCTCAATAAATAGCAGCAATAATACTCTCTATAAATACAGATAAAATAATGACCGGTTATATCACCTTATGATATAGCCGGTCATATATTTTATCTGTTCATATTCATCACAGTTCTGCAATTCTGCTGACTGCCACATAAATTTCCTGTATTTTGTACCAGGTCGGATAATCAACAATCCCCGTCTGTCCCAGACCAAAAATCCCCTGAAAAACTCTGACAGCATTTTTTGTCTCATCTCCGTATATTCCATCCACGGTCACAGTTGGCACTGCCGGATATGCCCCGGCGATTGTATTTAACTGCTCCTGAATCTGACTTACTTTACTTCCTGTTGCGCCAATATCAAGATCATATCCCGGCCATGATGCCGGAATCCCTGATACCGCTTCTGCCACATTAATGTACATATCATTTCCGTAAAAAGCCCGAAGAATCTCAATCGCAGAATATCCCTGATCACCCAATGTTTTACTGCCCCATTGCGTCATCCATCCCCTGTTTCTGCACTGCACCTGCTTTCCATCACAGTACTGTGTCAGAATCGGCTGGCGCACATTCGGTCTGGACAGATAATTCTCAAATAATTCATCTACAATGCGGTCGATACTGTCAAAAATATTTCTGCCATAGATCCATTTATGGTCATATGCAGTGGAAGAAGTTATGGTAAAATCATATCCTTTATTCCGATACCACTCAGTATAAACTCTGTTTAACGTAAACGACATAATCGCCAGGACATTTGCCCGGATCGTATCGTCCGGCCAGGTGGCATAGATTTCGCTGCTGGCTACGTTTTTGATATAATCTCTGTAACGCACATAATAATTCTCTGCCAAAGAATCACTTACCGGGCCATCATGTACTACGATATATTCCGGAATAACAACCTTGCTCAGCACGATCTCTCCCGTCTCATTCACCGGCTTAATCTCAGATTCTTCTATTTTAGGTGGATATTTATAAAACAATGTGTGTGGCGGAATCACCACCCGCTGGTAGCTTTCTCCCTGTTCCATAGCATTTAAAGTTGCCGGCTGTCTGGACAAAACATCCGGCAAAACCTCACTGCCCGCTACTTCTTTGGGTTCAAAACCTTCCGCATCGATCTGCACCGTATATTCTGCATAAGGCTGTTCTTCTACCGGCTCCATACTATATTCCAGCGGCGGCGTTTTTAATTCAAGAACCGGTGTCCGGCCGGAGGAATCTGTCACCACCTCTTCAATGACGCTGTCCGGCGCACCTGTATAAGAGATCCTGACTCTTGCATTCTCTACCGGACGGTTATTCAGCCGGTCCAGCACCACCACCTGATACCGCCCCGTATCCACATTCTCCTGCTGCATATGCATTTCTTTATCAAAAAAAGCCATACAAACATCCTCAACGCATTGCTTCCTTAATAGAATATTCACCGCAGCTATATATGTTACAATTTTTCCTGATGTTTCTTTACTTTCTCATCAAGCTCGTCAAGCTTTCTCATAAGTGGCATCATATACCCGACATTTCTTTTTATTACAGACAATTCCATATTTCCAAATAGTTCCAATGCCGTTATCTCTTAATTCATCTGCATATTTCTTCTGATCTATCTGAGTGATTGCTTTCCTACATTCTATATCTCCTGTATCATTTTCAGAATACTTTACTTCAATAACAATTCCCACATCCGAATCGTCAATTCTAATTAGAATATCACTGAATCCATCTCCTGCTTCCTTATTTGAATTCACTCTCCAACCCGATTTAAATCCCAAAATTCCAAGTAGAATTCCATAGTAAAAGTTTTCTTTTGTTGCTTTTTTTACAAATGTATCGCGCACACTGATTGTCTTTTTCATATAGTCTGTAAATATAGATTCCACTGTTACTCTTTGTGTCTCCATCATAACATGACCGTATCTGTTTTACTTCATTTACTTTATTTGAATGTTTTCTCAAATTCCATAATTTCCTTACGACACATTTTTGCCGCTTCATTACACATTTCCACATCATCACGGTCAATCTCTATACTGTCATCACCCAGATATCTGGTTGAGAAATAAAATCCATCTATCATTCTCATATATGTTTGTGCACTCTTAGAAAACTCCAAATTCATATTTTCCTTCAACACTCTTTCCACGAAAAAAGCATCAGAAAAATATCAGGATACTAACGGAAGTACATAAGTCACCCAGAACCATGACATCGGCATGATCAGTACCATAGCTGGTATCATATCCGCAGTCGGGAAGTTTTTCAGTTTCACCATACGGAATCCTGTTGCAAGCATCAGAAATCCACCACAGGCTTTAAAGTCATTGATCATCCCCGGTGTTGTCAGTGGGAAAATCGCCGTTGCCGCAAAAAACAGAATCAGGAAAATAATCACCTGCGGAATCGCGATCATGCATACAACCATTCCCAGACTGCATGCAAAGATCGCCGCTGTAAATAAATCCAGAATAGATTTGGAAATCAATACAGAATGATCTCCACTCATACCGGATACGATAGAACCATAAATTCCGGTTCCGCTGGCACAGAACAATACAATAATTGTCACTAAAGTGTTCATAAATTCATCTTCAGACATTTCAGAATTTGAATTCTTGATAAATTTGCTGATCACTCTCTGCATTGCACCTGCACCGGCATTGATTTTTTCCCCAAGATGAATCGCAAGACCGATTCCTGTTCCGATTACGATGGAAAAAATAACCGCCGGCATATTTTCCATCAGGCCGATAGTACTGATTCCCATTCCCATAGAACATACACCGAACACCAGGGTAATGTCTGCCTTGAATTTCGGACTTAACTTATGTCCCATAAGGGCACCCAGGATTCCTCCTATAACTACGGATAATGCGTTGATAATTACTCCAATAGGCATAGCTTTTTTTCTCTCTCCTTTACCTGATTTCAGGCAAATGCCGCTTTTTCTGACATCTGCCTGAAGCTTTTTCTTATTATTTAAAACATATCCGGCAGCCAGTATTTCGGATTTACGTCCATAAACTGAGTTCTCTGGAAACGATCTTTCTAGTCGAACGGTACAGTGCAGTCAAAGATTGCCTTGCGTGCCACACCACGTTCGCGTATTCCCGGATGATAGGCCGGATTGTTGGACGAATCCAACGGATGACATTGTACACCAGGAACCGTGATCAGGTCAACATAATAGCGGATTCTGTTTTAAAGCAATATTGATCTTTTAGTTTATTGGGCAGCAACTGTCTGATGCAGAAATCGTCTGCCTCCTTATCGCCTGCTGTCCCTCTTCAATATTCTACCACCGACTTTTCCCAGGTATGAAAAAAAAGAAAAGAATCTCAATTTTGTGATTGTTCAGCGTATAAAAAAAGAGAACATTTTCTATTCCTCAAAAAATACCCTCTTTCTGCGGCATATTGACATATTCTAATTTCTGCTTTTTGTACACAACGTTCTATGATATATTTAATATGTTGCTGCCCTCAATCTGGCAACAGAAAGGAGGGATGCTTGTGTTAGATATATTTATTTCGTTCTTAATTTCTGTCATGGCTGGTATAGCCTGCCACTATATCTGCAAATGGTTAAACAGGAATAAATAACAGCAACTAGCCTCGGTTCGTGTACCGTAAAAGCACACAAAGAAGGCCCTCGGTATTGCAGTACCGGGGGCTTTCGCCTGTATTAGATATTTATTTCGTTCTTTGCCTATTGGCATTATATCATATGCAGTTTTTATTTGCAATATGCTCAATATATTTTTTCATATACCAAAAACCGTATTGCGGAATTGCTCGGGAGTTTGTGATAATGCGTTGTCAATTGCCACACGCAGTCTTGGATTTTTGTATAACAGAAAAAAGCAAACAATCAGATGATTGGGCGATATCCTCTGTGACATACTCCGTATCCAGCTTTTTACTTCTCTATCCTAAGCATGCGATATCCAATGCCAATATGTGTCTGGATATATTGTACTCCATTTTTCTCAGGCTCCAGTTTTTTTCGCAATGTTGCCATAAAAACTCTAAGAGAAGCAACGTCATTATCCGAACATCGTCCCCAAATCTGCTGGGTAATATAGGTATGTGTCAATACCTTTCCCACATTGCGGGACAAAAGGCAGAGCAGCTTATATTCTATAGGTGTCAGATGCAATTCCTCTCCCTTCAGATATGTACAGCCTGCCGTATAGTCTATCTTTAATCCACCATTCTCAAAAACAGAGCTTTCTATCTGCTCTCCGCTCTGCATAACCGCAAGTCTCCTCTGGGTGACACGGATACGCGCAAGTAATTCCTCAACAGAGAACGGTTTCGTAATATAATCATCCGCTCCTGCATCCAGCGCCTCTATTTTATCTGTGTCCTCACTTCTGGCGCTGATCACAATAATCGGCATATTCGACCAGGTACGGATTTTTTTTATCACTTCTACCCCTTCCATATCAGGAAGCCCCAGATCCAGAAGAACAATATCCGGATTGTGGGACGAAGCTTCCAGAATGGCTGAAAATCCGTTTTCTGCAGCCAGATATTTATAATCATGTGTTTTTAATGTAGTAACGATCAGATTGCGTATGGGTCTGTCATCCTCAACCACCAGAATTAATGTTTTATTCATTTAATGTCACCTCGCTTAAGGGTAAAGTAAAAGTAAAATTGCATCCATGAGGATCATGATCTGTCAAAACCAGGGTTCCTTCATGTGCTTCTATAATAGAGTGGCAAAGTGCCAGTCCAAGTCCCAGACTTCGGTGACTATCCGCAACTGTTGTTTTCCCTGTATAAAACATCTCAAAAATATGTGTTTTCATTTCTTCCGGAATTCCCGGGCCATTATCTTCCACACTTATCTGCGCTTTTCCATCTGTTTTCGTTCCCCGAATGCAGATCACAGAACCCGGTGGTGTATATTTTATTGCATTGTCAACTAAATTTACCAGAACCTGCATAATAAGACGTACATCCATACGTGCAAGAACAAGTTCTTCGCAGTCTGTCACAATTTTATAATCATCATGTTTCCGGCTGATATGCCTCAGGGATTCTGCAATCACCTCATCCAGAAGCTGGTCTGTAAATTTAAATTTCAGTCTTCCGTCATTCAGTCTGGTAATGGAAAGCAGATTCTCCACAACTCCGATCAGCCATTCAGAATCATCATAGATATCGCTATAAATCTGATGTTTTGTAGCTTCGTCCAGACGGTCGCTATTGCCAAGCAGCATATCTGCATTACCGGAAATGGAGCAAAGCGGCGTACGAAGATCATGCGAAATCGCCCGAAGAAGATCTGCCCGCAGCTGTTCATTTTTGGCCATAACTGCATTTTTTTCTTTTTCTAATGCATTTTTCGCATTTTCCATTGCAAGCGCACATTCATTTATTACAGACAACAGGATGCTGTATTCAAAAGTGTCCAGTGTTTCTTTTTGCAATGGTATCCCGATCACACCGTAAACATTATCCCCGCTCCGGATTGCCAGATATAAACATTTAGCCTGAGGAAAATGGTGTGTGGACGCACCGGCATGCTGTCTGTTTTCACAGACCCATCTGGCTATCTGCTGCTCTTCTGGTATCAAAAAATCTTCTGTGTCCTCTTTTTCCCCGGAAAAAAGCTTTCCCTCTGATAAAGTTCCGTTTTCTACTACATATGCTGTAATATTGCGGTTTAATAAACGGAGAAGCTGTGTACAGGTGACATCAAGAATCTCTGTTTTCCCTTTTGCATTTTGCAGCAGACGGTCTGTATCGAACAGAATCTGTGTACGAAAAGCAAGCTGTGTAGACAGCTTTGCATGTGTTTTCAGCTTTGCTGCAAGTGCTCCCGTAAGTACGGATGAAATAAGCATTATGAAAAATGTCACCGGATAACCCACCGCATAGGTTTTAAAAGACATCCTTGGTTCTGTCAGAAAAAAACAAAATAAAAATACACTTAAGAAAGAGCCTGCCACACTGCAAAGATAGCCATCTGTCACAATCGAAGTAAGCAAAACTCCCAGAATATATATGGTTACAATATTCGTATCCGTAAAATTCAGTTTCTGAAACAACAGACCAATTAAAGTGCATACCACAAATATAAATACCGTCAGAAAATAATCCTTTGCAGACGGTTTTTCCATAGACCATGTGAATGACCGTTTCTGATGATTCACATTTTTTAAACTCATCCTGTCCCCCACCTTTTTTACTGTTTTGAAAATTATATCATGGGGCTGTGTTGTGGTCAAAAGTCTTTTTTACTATATGCGGAAGCACTTTTGAAGAGCTCTGTATTCTCCCAGCACCAGTAATTTACTATTCTCTTCCAAATACGTATCCGGAGAAATTGCAATATTAAATTCTCCTTCATTTTTTACTGCCAAAATATTAATATTGTAACGCTTTCTGATATCCAGTCCGCCTACAGTTTTTCCAGTCCATTCCTCCGGCACTTCTACCTCAAAAATCGCATGGGAAGCATCCACCTCCATATAATCAAGGATATGATCATCTGTGTAACGGATAGATGCCCATTTTGCAACCTGCTTTTCCGGATAAACCACCTTATCTGCACCATTGCGTAAGAGAAATTTTTCCTGAACATCACGTTCAGCTCTGGATATTACCAGTTTTGCTCCCAGTTCTTTCAGAAGGGAAGTGGTCTCAAGAGAATTCTGAAAACTTCCTCCGATGGTCACGAAACAGATATCGTAGTTTCCAATCCCAAGAGATTGTAAAAATTCCGCATCAGTACTGTCCCCAATCTGGGCGTTAGTCACAAACGGAAGCACTTTATCCACCCTTTCTTCCTTCCAGTCGACTGCCATAATTTCATGCCCAAGCTGATTCAGCTGCATGGCAATATGTTTTCCAAATCTTCCAAGTCCAATAATCAATACATTCTTCATAATATTACTTGTCTCCTTCTCATCCAACTGTAATTTTCTCCAGAGGAAGCTTTGCATTTCCCTTGTTTCTTCCTGAGAATACTGCATAAATCAGGGTCAGGCCGCCTACGCGTCCCAGATACATCAGTATGATCAGCACAACTTGTGAAAAAACATGAAGTCCCGGTGTGACTCCCAAGGTCAGACCTACCGTACCCACAGCTGAAGCTGCTTCATACAGACAATCCAAAAGTGGAAGATCTTCGTATACGCTGATTGCAACACCTCCGCAAAAGAACAATGTAAAATAAAGCATGGCTACTGTGGCTGCATTTTTTATCACATGATATTCCAGTCTCCGACCAAAAGCCCCTGCATTTTCCTGACTGCGAAACGTTGCAATTGCATTCAGAATCAGTACCGTAAAAGTGGTTGTTTTCATTCCTCCTGCTGTAGAACCCGGCGAACCACCAATCAGCATTAACAGTATCATAACCGCTTTGGATGCCTCGCTCATCTCTGAAATGTCTGATGGTATTAAAGCCGGCAGTTCTGGTAGTCTACCCGATCGAAACATGGAATCTAACAGGCGTTCTCCTGCAGGCAGGTTTTTCAGATCACAGGCAAAGAAAAAAACTGTCGGAAAAATAATCAGGCATACAGCAGTCATAAGAATAATCTTGCTTTGCATGCGGTAACGTTTAAAATTCATTTTATTCCTATAAATATCATCCCAGGTAAGAAAACCAATTCCCCCTGGTGATGATCAGCAGCATAATTACCACATTTATAAGGATATTTCCGGAATAGCCCGTCAGAGACGGAAAAGCATTATCTGCTGTTCCCAGAATGTCAAATCCTGCATTACAAAAAGCAGAAACAGAATGAAAGGCTGCCATCCAGATTCCCTTTAAGCCATAATCCTGATACAAAAACCGGCAGCAATCACATAGCTCCTGCTGCTTCAATCAAAAAAGTCCCCTTTAAAAATGAACCTTGTCAATCTGACGATTCCTCCAACTTTAGGTGCTGAAATTGCATCCTGCATTGTACTTCTTTGCATGAGAGATATTTTTTTCCCTGAAAGAAGCGAAACCGCTGCCGCTACGGTTACTACTCCAAATCCACCTATTTGTATAAGCGCAAGAATAACCGTCTGTCCGAACACAGACCAGTAACTTCCGCTGTCCTTTACTACAAGTCCCGTAACGCATACTGCCGAAGTGGCTGTAAAAAGTGCCTCATGAAATGGCGTCGGCATTTTCTCCAAAGAGGAAACCGGAAGCATCAGCAGAATGCTTCCCAAAAGGATCACACCTGCAAATCCCAGAATGATCAGTTGAAAAGACGTCAGGTGTTTTTTCTTACGCATTTTTCTTTTTCCGGCATAAATGATTATAACTCCTTACTAATGATTCTATAGCAATATCTTCATAATGCGTTTTATTATATACAATTGCTTTCAAAGATAGTATAAAAGTCTATGATTCCGTATTAAGATTGTATAAAGACAGTCAGCACTTTTACAAATAGCGTATCAGCATATACTATAATCTTATAACTATTGATTTCTCAACAAAGACAGACGGATATACATTCACCTCAAATCTGATATCCGGATTTCTTTAACTCTTCCCTATACAATTCAGCTATATATGCCGGACCATTGCACCACAGCTTTGTTTTTTCATCATACAGTGCTTTTCCTGTCTTTGAACAAAGAAAATCTGTCAATGTCTCTTTCCTGTCCTTGCCCGTTTCTTCTGCAATCTCATCCGTCACCATAGTGATAAGAAGATCTATTGTATAATTCATTCATTTTTTCTTTCGATGAGCTGCAATGCAATGTAACCAGTCTACATCTGCATTTTCAAAAATAAGCGTTTCAAGATTTCCTGAAAATTTGAATTCAAAAGTCGAAATATATCCGAACTTCTGTCCCTCTTCAATTGTTCCTATTGCAATTGCTTTGGCTATTGAGGTTCTCAGAAAACTTTCTGCCTGCTCCTTGGATGTAGTTAAATAGAATCCCTGCCCAAAATCTTTTCTCTTTGCACATTTGGCAAGATCTGGCTTTTTTACTTCACAATAACTTCCATGATAGAGAACAAAGTCATCTTTTAACTCAAGCACTAATCTCTATTCCCTTTCTTTGCAAAAATTCAGTAATATCTTCAAACACAGCTTCATCGCCTTCACAATGAAAAATCCCATAACATTTTTCTATATATCCAAGAACATCGGCTTCTTTAAACAAGTGGATAATCTGTTCAACAGGTAAATGCCACTCTTCTGAAGCAAGCCGGATTAATCTTGTTTGCATGAAAGTAATCTCTGTTTTCTCACTCATTATGAATCCTCCAAATTTATAACTTTATATGTCTGTATCTGAAATATTCAGTTACAAACTTTATTGGGATAGGCACCTGTGCCGCAAGGGGAAATAGCCCCTTGTACGAAACCTCTGATTTCGCTGTATTTCCCATTTTGAGATTTTTCAAAACTGGGAATGGCACCGCAGGTCGCACGATACAGGTAGATGGAATTGCCTGTATAGAAGTGCGCCCTTTAGTTCCTAAAGGGATTTTTCCTTAATACTTTTTCATCAGCTTATTAAAAATGACAATTCCTGCGATAACTTGAAACAGTAAATATCCGCTAAGATAGAGTACAATCATGCGAGCATTATCAATGACTTCCAATGCTCCGAGAATACCGAAAACCAAAATGGAGAAACAAACAACCAGCAGTCCTAAGCTGTAAGTATATCTTCCGGCTCTATCTCTGATTTTTGTTTTCAACTCGTCATGCTGTTCAATTCGTTCGTTCTCCAAACGCTCTTCGTATCGCTCTTTATTTTCGGGGGAACTCCAATAAAAATATTTGCATATCATCATAATTCCGGGGAAGATACCTGCGCCAGCAAAGCCCCATAAAATGCCCTCTAACTTTGTTTCAATCAACAGCGCAACAATCAAACAAGCCACACCGAAAAGAACATATAGTATCCCGGTTATCAAATTACTCTTTTTCATTTTCTGCACCTCTTTCATAGAAAAAGATTTCTTCAATCCGTTTGCCAAAAAAGTCTGAAATTGCAAAAGCTAATTCCAATGATGGATTATACTTTCCTGTTTCGATTGAACTAATGGTTTGTCTTGAAACACGAAGCATTTTTGCAAAATCATCTTGATTTAATCCTCGCTCCTTTCGTAACTGCTCAACTTTATTCTTCAAAAAACGCCTCCTTGTATGACAAGTTTCCTTTACAAACTTACTATAGCATGACACGCATCTCTTGTCAAGTTTCCTTTACAACATTTACTTCTTTATCATGGGAAAATTGCAATTTATTCATACAGTAAGAGCACCCAAACATTTTTCGTCCGGGCGCTCTCAGTATCAGTCATAAATCAGCTCAAACTTCACAATCTCCTCTGCCTGTGCCTTGCAAGCGTTCATCTGCCGCACCCATTCCATTTGATTTTCAGCTTTCAGTTGCTCTGTCACGCCGTTGCGCTTCGCCAGCTCCGGCACGATCAGCTCCATGCGGTTTCGTGCCGCTTCGTCAATCTTGGCGCAATGTTCAAAGAGCTTGTCGGATAGTACCCGCTCATTGAACAGTATCGGGCGGTGCATTTCCAGATACGCCTTGCGGAGTCTGCCGTAGTGTCCGAGGGGCTTGGTCTTGCGGATAACGATGTTCGAGATAAGATAATCACCGTTCTGTGTGTAAGCGATATTCATGCTGTTTGTACTCCTTTCATCGGCTCTCTCTGCGGTAAACTGCTGACAGGGACGAACACGCCCTTTGCAATGTCCTCTGCACGAATGCCGGCTTTCTCGGCTTCGATTTCCGCCTTTTTCCTCTCCTTGATTTTGTCCTCGTATCGCTTCTGCGCTCCGCTGGCTTTACGCTTCAAGTAGTTCTGATGAAGCCTGCCCTTGCGGTCGCGCTCATGCACAAGAATTTTCTCGACAAACTCGTTGAGCATGGCAATGGTCAGCTTGTCGAAGTTCTCATACTTATCAATCAGAGCGATAAAACGGTCAGCGTCCTTTTCGTGCGTTTCATAGCTCTTGATAGCCTTTTCCAGAGCAGAGATTTCAGCGGTAAGCTCGGCTTGCTCCTTTGCGTATTGAACGTCCAGAGTGGCGTATCTGCTGTCGGACAGCTTTCCTAAAATGTTGTCCTCATAGATTTTACAGAGCAGGACTTCCAGCCCGGAAGCCCTCTGTCTGGCGGCAGCAAGGCGTGTGCGCTGTTTCTTAACCTCTGTTGGCTGCTGGCTGGACTGCACTTCCTGTACCACTCGGACAAACTCGGCTCGGTCATACTTTGCATACTCGGCAATGGCTTTGAGCATTTCGGAAACAAGGGACAGTACCACATCTTCATTGATACGGTGCTGGGTCTTGCAGAGCGTTCCGCAAGGAACTTTGATGTACTGTGAGCAGGTGTATTGAGAAATGCGCTTGCCGTTGTTGGTGCGGTGGACATACATCTTGCCGCCGCAATCGGCGCAATAGAGCAAGCCCGTGAGGGGAGCTGCTTCGCCCCAGCCGTCCGGGTAGCGTCTGACATTCCCACGGATTTTCTGCACAAGGTCAAAGGTCTGCTGGGCGCGGCCATCACCCTCCACGCCATCTATAATCTGCTCATCGCCTATGGCGGCGCGGCGCAATATATCGCCTATGCCCTGCCGGTGGCGGTGGGAAGGTTGTCTGCTTTCCGCTTATCGCAGAGGGAATAACCGAATATCTACTCCCTGAGAGCTGCTTTTTGGCGGCTCTCAAATTTTTTGAAAAATTTTTCGTTTTGGGTGAGAGTTTTTTCGATTTTTTGTACCTATATAAGTGAAAGGGTTTTTATCACAATTCCAGACAAACCGGAAAGGGGGGCAAACGATATGTACGATACCTGCAAGACGGGTCGCACTCGTCAAGCAGCGGGTGCGGGAAAACACCCGCCGGAGGCAGCGGCGCGAGGCAATAAGCCTCTCCGCTTTCTGCCTGATGTTATTCACGGCACTTGCCGGGGCGGCGGACGCACTTATAGTGCGGGGACAGACCGCCGCATGGGGCGTGTTCGGCACGAGGCTGCTGCGGGAGGACGCAGGCGGCTATGTGCTGGTGGCCGTCGTCTCCTTTGCCGCGGCGGCGGCGATCACCGCGCTGTGCATTCGGCTCAGAAACAGGAAAAATCAGAAAAAAGGCGGGACAAACAAGCCCGCCCGATACGAACAGGAGGAGAAAAGCCAATGAAGAAACGAATACTCAGCATACTGCTCGTCTGCTGCATGGTGCTGACGCTGCTGCCGGCGACCGCGTTTGCGGCGGAGGTAGAGACCGGCGCACGTGCATCGAACCCGGGCGGTCTGTGCGAACACCACCCGGAGCATGACGAGGCCTGCGGCTATACCGAAGGGACAGCGGAAATTCCCTGTTCCCATGAACACACGGAGGAATGTCATAGTCTAATAACCCGGTGCGTCCATGCGCATACGGCGGAATGCTACACGGCGGAAAGCGTGTCGGAGAATGCCGACGGCTTATCGGAGGCAGAGAACGCAGCACCGACGGAATGCGTTCACGCGTGCACCGAGGAAAGCGGCTGTATCCTTCAAACATCAGACTGCAAGCACGCGCATGACAAGGATTGCGGCTATGCACCGGCTTCCATGGGGAAGCCCTGCACCTATTTATGTGAGATTTGCGATTCCAAGGACGGAAAAACGCCAATGCCTCTGCTCGGGGCAGCCCGTCCCGCTGCCACCCAATACACCTATACGCTGCATTACGATGCCAACGGCGGCAGCGGCGCGCCGCCAAGTCAGAGCGTGGACAGTTCGGAATTTCATGTATGGGTTCCCATATCAGAAATAATTCCAACCCGTGACGGATATACCTTCATGGGTTGGGCGAATTCTCGGACTGGTAAGCCGATATATGGCGGAAACGGCGGTTATACCAGTTGCCTGGTAGTACATGGGTATGATATGAGCACAACCATCTATGCCATATGGGAGGTGCACAATCATAGCTGGGGCGAATGGACCTCCAACGGCAACGGAACGCACACACGCACCTGCATCACGGACAGCAGCCACACCGAAACAGGCAACTGCTCCGGCGGCAAGGCCACCAGCACGGAGAAGGCCATTTGCGAAACCTGTCATACGGCCTACGGAGAACTTTTGCAGCTCACCAAAACGGTCATCACCACCCCGCCCACGCTGCCCTCTAAGGGGTACGTCGGCGAGTGGTACCTTGATGGAGATCTCAAAGGCGGCGAAGCAAAGGCCCAGGGGACGGACATCGTTGTTCCCGGCTCGTTCCGCTTCAAGCACAATTGGGGCGGCGTAGTAGACCCGGGCGAAAACCGCATGGAAATCCTCTTTACCCCCGACGATACGGAGACATACGCCACGGCGGAATGTATCGTCACCGTGACGGGGCTTAAGTACACGATCACAAGTGTCATAGAGAAAGTCATCAACAACATGCCGTTGGGTACGACGTTTGAGGATCTGTGGCTTCCTTTCGACGTCGATGTAAAAACCAACACCGGCGATATCTTCTATTCCATCCCCGTGACATGGGACGGCTCCTCCTATGACCCGAACAAATATGGCGAGCAAATCATTACCGGCCAGCTGGATGTTGAAGGGAGCTTCTACGAGAATGAGCTGGAGCCGACAAGCACGGTCAAGGCCATTGCCAGAATCACGCTCATTGGCGACGAGCCCATTGTGCCAACGCTGGATCCGCCCACCTACTCCAGGCAGATATACAGCGGCGATTTTTGCCAGCTCGCCTTTTCCGACGAGTATCTTTCCGGCGGAAAAGCCACGGCAGATGGCGAAACGGTTCCCGGCGTGTTCACTCTGAACGAGGAGCAGGAATTATACGGCTACTGGCGGAGAGATGGCGGGCTTGTTCAGGTGGGACCGCTAGCGCTCAAGGTCACCTTCACACCCGATGACCTGCAGAAGTACACCACGGCGGAATGTACCGTCAACGTGGACGTCATTCCCCGCAAATTCAGGCAAGCCAATACATCGTATATTGACAATAAAAAGATTGGAACAGCCTTTGAGGATCTCGGTCTGCCGAACGCGTTCTATTTCTTCGCGGAGGCCGATGAACCAAACCACGAGGGAAGCGGGCTGAACGGCAATGTGCCCGGCATCATCAAGTGGGACGATTCAAACTACGACCCCAATTCTTATGAGGAGCAGACCATCTACGGCGAGGTCAACCGCGCCGAATTTGAGAAGTATTACATCGTACCCGAGGGCGCCGACCTCAGAGGAGTAATCAAGGTCACGCTGCAGGCAGACCCGGCCGAGACGGAGATAACGCAGCCGCCCGTATTCCGGTGGAGGAACGGCGATTTTGCGCAGCCCGACAATACCATGTTCGTCGACAGGAGCTTCCAGATGGGAGCCACAGGCGGGGAAACCGCCGATCTTGTGGACGGCATGGCAAAGGTCAAGGGAACGGATACCGTCGTCCCCGGCACGTTCTCCTTCAAGGAGGGTACGCCCAGATGGTTTGACGAGCTGGGCGAGAACGTTGTGACGGTGGTATTCACGCCGACTGACCAGCACGGCTACAGGACGGCGGAGACCACGATCAAGGTCAACGTCATCAAAAATACCTTCAAGCGTTGCGAGGAGCCGGATCCCATTACGGAGAAAAAACTCGGCACGACCTTTGCAGGGCTTAACCTGCCAGAAATTGTGGTCGTCGAGGCTATCGACGGGCTCAGGGTTGGCATGGAGGTTTCGTGGGAGGAATCGTCCTATGACGCGCAGTCCACGGCTTGGCAGACCATCCCCGGTACGCTGGTATTCGACGCTAACGACGAGCACAAGTATCAGCAGCCGGAGCCTGCGGTAACAGCCGCAATCCGGGTGAAGCTCCTAGGTCCGGAGGATGCGCCGGCGATTACTACCACGACGCTGCCCGGCGGCACGGTCGGCTCGCCGTACCACCATCAGCTTCAGGCAACCGGGGGAGGCTTCATTCTGTGGGAGCTTTTCAGTGGCGAGCTACCCGATGGCTTGACGCTGAAACAAACCACCGGCGAGATCAGCGGCACGCCCACTGCGGAACAGACCGCCCAATTTACCGTTCGAGCTCTCAACAGCGTGGGCAACGATAAGAAGGAACTGTCTATTACGATAACCAACGCCCCCACCGCCGAGCACACCATCACCGTCACCACAGCGGGCGGCGGAACGGCTTCTGCAAGCTCCACCTCGGCGACAGCCGGAACAGAAATCACCCTGACTGCCACGCCAAACACCGGCTATCACTTCAAGGAGTGGCAGGTCGAATCTCTGGCAGGACTTGTAATCACCAACAACAAGTTCACCATGCCGGACAGCAATGTGGCGATCAAAGCTATCTTCGAGGAGGATTCACCTTTTGCACCCACCAAGCATACCGTCACCGTGAAAACGGACGGCAACGGAATAGCTTTCGCATCTCCCTTATTGGCCGTGGCTGGTACGGAGATCACCCTGACCGCCATGCCCAAAGAGGGCTACCACTTCAAGGAATGGCAAGTCATCAGTGGCGGCGTGGCCATCGAGAACAATAAGTTTCTCATGCCGGACACCAATGTGGAGGTCAAGGCATTCTTCGAGGAGGGCGCGCCTCCTGCACCCACCAAGTATACCGTCACCGTGACCACAGAGGGTGGCGGAACGGCTTCCGCATCTCCTGCAAAGACTGCGGCCGGCACAGAAATCACCCTGACTGCCACGCCAAACACCGGCTATCACTTCAAGGAGTGGCAGGTCGAATCTCCGGCAGGACTTGTAATCACCAACAACAAGTTCACCATGCCGGACAGCAATGTGGCGATCAAAGCTATCTTCGAGGAGGATTCACCTTTTGCACCCACCAAGCATACCGTCACCGTGAAAACAGACGGCAACGGAATAGCTTTCGCATCTCCCTTATTGGCCGTGGCTGGTACGGAGATTACCCTGACCGCCATGCCCAAAAAGGGCTACCACTTCAAGGAGTGGCAAGTCATCAGCGGCGGCGTGGCCATCGAGAACAATAAGTTCCTCATGCCGGACAGCAATGTGGAGGTCAATGCTGTCTTCGAGAAGGACGCGCCGCCTGCACCCACCGATCCCGGCAAGCCCAACATCAGCGTCACCGGAGCCTACACCTACAATGGCTCCGAGCATACCGCAACCGTGAGCGGTTATAATCCCGCCACAATGGACATCGCAGGCAACACCGCCACAGACGCAGGCGATTACACCGTTCGCGTCACATCCAAGACCGGCAGATGGGCGGACGGCAGCACTGGGGCCGTGACCGCAGCGTGGAGCATCGGCAAAGCCACGCAGGAAGCGCCTAACGGCTTGATCGGTGTCGCGCCCACTACCGAGGGCGGCAGCGACGGCAAGATCACCGGCGTGGATGCAACGATGGAATACCGTGCGGAGAGCGAGACTATCTACACCACCTGCACCGGTATCGAGATTGAAAACCTGCCTGCCGGCAATTATTTCGTCCGCTATGCGGGGGATCACAACCACTTTGCCAGCCCCGATGCGGAGGTCACAGTGGGTGAGGGTACGCCGCTTGCGGATTGTACGATCACCTTCAACGCAAGCGGTGGCAGCGGCAGCATGGATTCCGTGACCGTCAATGCAGGGACAATTTACATCCTGCCCGCCTGCGGCTTCACTGCTCCCGCCGATCAGGAGTTCAAGGCTTGGGAAATCGGCGGCACGGAGTACAAGGTGGGAGATTCCTACACCGTGCTCGTGGATACCGAAATCAAGGCGCTGTGGGAAAACAGCGTTATTACCCCCACCACCTACACCGTCACCGTCAGTAATGACGGAAACGGCACGGCTTCCGCCTCTCATGCAAAGGCTGCGGCCGGCACGGAAATCACCCTGACCGCTACGCCCAACACCGGCTACCACTTCAAGGAGTGGGAGGTCATCAACGGCGGCGTGACCATCAAAGACGACAAGTTCCTCATGCCGAACGACAACGTGGAGATCAAAGCAATTTTTGAGAAGGACGCATCTCCTGCTCCCACCGAGTTCACCATCACCGTGAAAACGGACGGAAACGGCACAGCTTCCGCCTCTTATGCAAAAGCTATTGTCGGCACAGAGATCATCCTGACCGCTACGCCCAACACCGGCTACCACTTCAAGGAGTGGCAGGTCATGAGCGGCGGCATGACCATCAAGGACAATAAGTTCATCATGCCGGACACCAATGTGGAGATCAAGGCCATCTTCGAGGAGGACGCACCTCCTGCTCCCACCGAGTTCACCATCACCGTGAAAACGGATGAAAACGGCACGGCTTCCGCCTCTCATGCAAAGGCTGCGGCCGGCACGGAAATCACCCTGACCGCTACGCCCCAAATCGGCTACCACTTCAAGGAGTGGCAGGTCATGAGCGGCGGCATGACCATCAAGGACAATAAGTTCATCATGCCGGACACCAATGTGGAGATCAAGGCCATCTTCGAGGAGGACGCACCTCCTGCTCCCACCGAGTTCACCATCACCGTGAAAACGGATGAAAACGGCACGGCTTCCGCCTCTCATGCAAAGGCTGCGGCCGGCACGGAAATCACCCTGACCGCTACGCCCCAAATCGGCTACCACTTCAAGGAGTGGCAGGTCATGAGCGGCGGCATGACCATCAAGGACAATAAGTTCATCATGCCGGACACCAATGTGGAGATCAAGGCCATCTTCGAGGAGGACGCACCTCCTGCGCCCACCGAGTTCATCGTCACCTTTGACGGCAACGGCGGTACGCCCTCTGTCGGCAGCATGACCACCACCGATCGGAAGCTGACCTCTCTGCCCAGCGCCTCCCGAAGCGGCAGTTACAGCTTCTACGGCTGGTACACCGAAAAGAGCGGCGGAACAAAGATCACGACGGATACCGTATTCCATACAAATGCCACCGTCTACGCCCACTGGACCTACACCGGCGGCGGTGGCGGCGGCTACAATCCACCCGTCACCTACTACACGCTGCGCTTTGAAACAGGCGGCGGCAGTGATATTCCCAGCGTGCAGGGAACGTACAATACCTACATTGACCTGACAAAGTACGTCCCGACCTGGCGTGGACATGCCTTTATCGGCTGGTACAGCGAACGCAGCCTGACGAACAAGGTTTCCGGTGTTTATCTGACGAAGGATATGACCGTGTATGCAGGCTGGCGCGTGGACGAAAATCCGGGCACAGACGTGAATCCCTTTACCGATATTTCTGAAAAGGACTGGTTCTACGGCGATGTGATGTTCGTCTACGAAAACGGATTGATGCTCGGTACGAGCAAGACCCTGTTCAGTCCGCATGGGACGGTGATGCGCGGCATGATGGCGACCATTCTCTGGCGCATGGAGGGCAGCCCCGTACCGAAGGGCAAAAACAGCTTTACCGATGTGGAGGCCGGAAAGTGGTACGCTGACGCGATCACATGGACGGCGGAGAACGGCATTTTCGCGGGCTACGGCAAAGACAAGTTTGGCCCGGACGATCCCATCACCCGCGAACAGCTTGCAGCCATCTTCTACCGCTACGCAGACTACAAGGGCTACGATCTGACCGTCAAGGGAGATCTGGACAAGTTCAAGGACGCGGACAAGATCACGGATTACGCAAAGACGGCGATGCAATGGGCGGTCGGCAGCGGCCTTGTGAAGGGAAAATCCGGCAATCTGCTTGACCCGCAGGGCACGGCGACCCGCGCTGAGATCGCCGCCATGCTCCACCGCTTCATTGAGAAGTATAAGCTGGTGCAGGGCAAGGCTCCCGGCGGTCTGATGGGCTGGATCGACCCGAAGCGGCTGCAAATCATCGAAAAGTAAACAGGCTCACCTTTAGGGGTGCGGGCAAATAGCCCCGCGCCCCTTTTCGGTTTCATTTGTCAGGAAAGGCGGTTGCTCTTTTGAACAACCGCCTTTCGCCATTTCTATCCGATTTGAGCAGAAAGGAAATCAGTCTATGACAAAAGAGTACGGGAGGTGTCGCTGTTGCGGCTTGCCGCCGCACTTCTTCGCCGTGGGCTGCCGCTCCCCGCCGCTCTCCGTTTGGATTCGACCGCAACACCGAACAAAAACATCCAAAGAGCCGGTCGCCTCTTATAAGGAGGTCAGGATCGGCAAGACCCTCTATCGCGTGACAAGCGTGTTTTCCGGCGAAAAGGACCTTGGCAGGACGCTGGAGCAGCTTGCAGTGCGCCGCGCCATGACAGAGCTGGACGCTCCCGCGACCGCGCAGCCCTGTCACGCATCGTAACTGTACTCTTACAGCACCAGCCATACATACAAAAAGGTCTTTTTTATAATTAAACACACACTAATTCATCTGACATTTCTCTACGAGCGTATCATAAATTCTCTTTGTTTCTGATTCATCTGCGCCATTTACCACCAATATTTTTCCGCCTATATCCATAACTACATATGAGTGGCAGGATGCATGGGTGTAGCGGATATAATCTCCATAAATATCATCTCTAAAATTTCCCATACCATACTTCAGGTTTCCCATACCATTTGTTCTGCGATCATTCCCATTCTGAAATAAATTTTCTTTGTATGAGATACTGTCAATCTGCTCATAATCCACTGTATAATCACTCCATCCCTGTGCCTCAACAGTAAAATCATTATCATGGAAACTGATATCAATACTCCCCCAGAACAAAGTCCATATAGTAAATATTATGACAAGAACTGATACGATTACATATATCACGATTGTTTTCTTGTTATACTGGATTTTTAATTTTTCTCCGGCTGCCATTTTTTTCTTATAAAAAAGATAAGAATAAAGAATGCTGACAATTGCAGCAGCCATAATGCTCACAATATACAAAACCAAAGCAGCAATGCTTTCTCCAAAAAGGCCGCAAAGCATACATAGGACACCTGATGCCACCCATAATTTTCCACTAAATCTATGAGTTGCACTCCAGTTTTCTTCATCCTGCAGTGTCCATACAACCCTGATTCCTATGGTGTTATTCTGTTTCACCTTCGGCAAATAATTTCCTATGATCATAAGCAGTAATCCTGTTCCAAAGTAAATTACTGCCATAAACAGATTCTCACTATCCGCATCCATACTGATCAGTCTTGCCATACCATTATAGATTAATGCGGTAACAGGTATTATCCATATGACCATCCCTATAACCTTGCTGCTCTGCTGTCTGTTCCTGTTGTCATAAAAGATGATTGTCACCAGTATACAATCTGTCACTACAAAAAACACGTTTATCCATATGCTCTGCGCCATCGTAAAACCCACCAAAATTCCTGCAAGCATTACCAGTACAGAACAGATCAATGTACCTTTATATTTTTTAATCATTTCCTTCATGATCCGATGCCCCCTTTAAGTCTGTGATCCACAACATAACATCTTCCAATACAGAAGTATTTAGTTCATAATAAATAAATTTTCCTTCCCTTCTGCTCCTGATCAGATCAGCATCCTTTAATATTGCCAGATGTCTGGATATGGACGCCCCCGTCACCGAAAAATGTTCACATATCTCTCCTGCTGAAAGCCGTCCGCCCTTTAACAAATTTAAAATCTCACGTCGTATTGGATCTGCCAGTGCTTTCAGTGTATCCTGTAATCCCAATAGTTCATCACAGCCTTTCATTTAACATTTAACCTAATTGTTAAATATAATATAGTATAAGAACCTTCATATGTCAAGTACAGTCTCCTACTGCTTATTACTTTTGCAGCCTTCGCGTTACTGTTCATACACCACTATCCCGAGACATACAAGCCAAAATCCCATTGCCGCAGGCAATCTGGAATGAAATTTTGGCTACGTTACTGTGAACGGAGTGAACAGTGTATATTCCGACCAATGAGCCGGAATTTGCAGATCACCATAGTCTTGTCATCGACCTTTTTGATTTTCTATTTTCTCACCTTCTTTTTACATCCATTACCCCAAAAGGGTAAAAAAATAGCCATCTGAATGGTTAGTCCAAATGGCTTATGTGATAATCCTTACTGGATTATTTATTCTTTTCTTTTAGTTTTAAGATATATTCTTCTTCTGCCTGTTCTAATCGTTTCTGAATAGCTTCCTCCGATGGCAACTGCGATTTTATTTCTTGTAAGCGTATATTATCGTAAGTTGCGACTCCCATAGGTGTCTCTATTCCCTGAAAAGCCCACTGAACCTCTGTCTGATCCTTATCTTTACATATCAGAAGACCAATTGTTGGATTATCGGATCCTGATTTCATTAACTCATTGACCGCATTTACATAAAAGTTAAGTTTTCCTGCAAACTCTGGTTCGAATGATACTGCTTTAAGTTCAACAACTACATAACAGCGAAGCTTAATATGATAAAAGAGCATATCTATTTTTCTTGTTTTACCAGCGACAATAATCTCTTTCTGTCTTCCTATAAAGGCAAATCCTGATCCAAGTTCTAGCAAGAAGCGTGTAATATTCTGCTCTAATGCATCTTCCAACTCTTCCTCATCACGTCCTATGAAAAGTGATACAAAGTTGAAATCATAAGTATCTTTTACGATTTCCTGTGCAAGTTTTCCTTGTATGGCAGGAAGTTTTTCCGCAAAATTAGTAAGTGCATTACCTGATGATTGGTATAAATTTGCTTTTATACAACCAACAAGTGTACTCCTGCTCCAGCTTTCTTCTATTGTTTTTCTCACATAAAATAAAGCTTCTTCTATTGTTTTACATTTTGTTACTATTTCCACATGATGTCTCCATGGTACAAATCCGAAGATTGCAGGAAATTCTATTTCTGCACCAGCTTGGTGCAGTTTTTGATTTTCACTAATTTCTGCACCAACCTGTTGCAGTTTTAAGCTGTTTAAATCGATACTGTTTTCAATCGTATGAGCCATTTCTGAAAAGATATCGCTTGATGAATAAAACAAGTACCATTTTTTCATATTCCAAAGATTTCTTGCTGAAAAACCTTTTTCATCAGGAAATTCATTTTGTAAATCGAGACTTAACTGTTCTACAATTCCTTTTCCCCATTTTTCTTCCGCTTTTCTTTCTACTAAATATAATAAATTTCTCTGTGGAATTTTTTACACGAATATTGTTTATTTTCGTGCATTATATTGATATTTTCGTGCATTATACATATAATAGTTATATCAAAACAAATAAGGAAGTGATACTATGGCAAAAACAACAACTAGCAATATCAGTATCCGTATGGACAGTGATCTCAAAGCAGCAGCAGAGGCTCTTTACGAGGAACTTGGCATGAATCTCAGCACAGCCTTCAATATTTTTGTACGTCAGTCTTTACGCGAAAGAGGAATCCCTTTCAAAATCACAGAAGGGACGCCAAACAAAGAAACCGTCTCGGCAATGCTTGAGGCAGAAAGAATTGCAAAGGATCCATCTATTAAAGGCTATCATAATGTTGATGATTTTTTTGCAGACCTTGAAAAATAACCAGATACGAAATCAGAAACACTACGCAGTTTAAGAAAGACTATAAGCTTGCCAAACGACGTGGTATGAATATCACCTTACTGAAAGACATCATTACAAAACTTGCAAATGGTGAACCTTTAGGTGCCAGACATAAAGACCATCCTTTATCTGGTGACTGGATCGGGCACAGAGAATGCCACATCCAGCCAGACTGGCTTCTTGTATACCGAATCGAAAATGATATTCTTGTTCTCACTTTATCACGCACTGGCACACATAGTGATTTATTTAATATGTAGTTTATAAAATTATGCGCACCAGACAACCAGTGCGCATAGTTTTTATTTCACATATTCAGCAATCTTTTTCTTATCACATTTTTTTAAGCATTTCTGTAAATCTACATTTCTCTTTCGTTTAAATTCCATATTCCTTATATAACTGCTCACGTTTTTCAGGATCTGTCGATACAATCTGGATTTCTTCCGTTCTTTGATCCTGAATCAGCCGATTAATCAGAGTTCCTAAACGAGCTTCTCCTTCCGCCTTAAGCCTTTCTGATTCCAGTTCCAGAACTTTTCCTCCCATAACATCACCTATTCCTTTCCGGATATCCTCTTCTTTTTCGAAGATATGATCCGCTATCTTTACAATTAGTTTTGTCAGATTTGTATATAGTTCCGCTTTCCAAAAATACGCACCAGTCCAAAAGCCAATGCGTATTTTTTCTTCTTTATTTTTCTTCACTTCAACACAAAATCCCTCAACTCATCCCTCTTCCTCACATGCAGCTTATCAAAGATATCCGTCAGGTAATGTTTGACGGTGTTTAGGGAGATTCCGAGGTGGTCGGCGATTTCCTGGTTGCTCCAGTTGCGGCAGGCGAGCATGGCAATGGAGAATTCCATGGTTGTCAGGGCATCTGTGACGCTTCTGTCTGAGCCGGGGTTGTGGACTGCGATCCAGCCGCGGCTGAATGCGATGACTGCTTCTGACAGTTGCTTATAGAGCCCAGGGTTTTCTTTTCTCACAGTGGATTCCAGAAGACCCTGAAGCAGTCCATGAAGTTCGATAAAAGGCTCCAGAAGTTCATCCTTCGCTGCCATATGCCATGCAGTGAGCAGGGCTTCCTGGGCTTCTTTCTGGTGTTTCAGACTGATCTCACACATGGCAACCATGCAGTACAGGTAAATCATGCTGATGGGATGTGTGCCATCTTTTTATCCTTGAAGCTCTCCACTTTTTCTAATGCATGTCCCGGCTCAAATGTTGAATTTATCAGCGGTAATACTGTATTTTCGTCCATTTTTCTTTCGTTTCTTCTATATCCTTTCCTGACATTATTTCTGTTCTTCTCTTGTCTCTTCCTGATAGACATTAAATCCGTCTCTTCCGCTCTGTTTGGTTTTGTACAGTGCGATGTCAGCATTCTTATACAGGTCAAGATATCCCGTTCCTTGTTCCGGGGCAAAAGAAATTCCGACACTGATGGTCACATTCTCTCCGTTCATTTCTGCGAAAGGAAGATTCTCCATTTTCCGAAGCAGACTCTCGATTCTTGCAACAGCGCCTTCCTTATTCTCTGTTTTCCGCATAAATACTACGAACTCATCTCCGCCGATACGGCCTATGATGTCGCCCTCGCGGAAATGTGCCTGAAGAATCTGTCCAAACTGCTGGAGGACTTTATCTCCTACAGCATGTCCATATCTGTCATTGACATACTTGAAACAATCCACATCCATGATCACAAAGGTTCCCGGTTCCTGTGGATGTTCCTGCAGCACATCATTGATTTTCTCTTCTGTGCTTCTCTTATTATAGGCATTTGTCAGCGCATCCGTCTCTGCCGCACGAAGAAGCTGCATATTTCTGGCTTTTGTTTTATGAAAAATATACAGAATCAGCAGACATACCATGATGACAAATCCTACGGTAAATATCAGTTCATACCATCGAATGAAATCGTAGGACTTCTGCGCTTTTGAAACCGGAATTACATAACAGATCATCCAGTCATTCAGTCCCATACTGGTATAGGCCAGGTAACGGTCTGAACTGCGGTCATTTCCGTTTCGCATTATCATCAGACCATCTGTACCCGTTGTAAAATCCTTCTTTACCTTCCCAAGAGAGGACCCGCCAAGCATTGTCTGATTATCATAAAATCCGAAAAAATTATCTCCATATGTAATCTTGTGATAGGTAGAATCTCCGTCATAAGCAATGATCTCACCATAACCGTTAGTTATCAGTGTATATCCGACATCTTCAAAGAAATCATTAAAGAGCATACGGCTTAATGAAGTTACATTGTAGGAACCGCAAAGGATTCCGATTACCTCTTCATCTTTCCATACCGGTACGCCCAGAACCACTCTGGTTTCCTGATCTACACTGCTCTCCAGAGGATCACTCAGCGTTTCTTTTCCCCTGATTGCCTCTTTGAAATATCTTCTGGCAGATACATTTTTCGTCACCCCGTTATCATAGTGGGCAGTTCCATCCGGTTCTACCAGCGCCGTCCGCTCCAATGCCGTCTTTTCAGCAAGAGCATCTAGCATCTCCATATTTGCATCCGACAGCAGATCGTCAGACTTTCCTATCTCTTTTGCAATGCCATTCAGATATCCGTAATGAATGTCCAGAATAGATTTTACGTGTTCACTTTGTCTTGAAACATTTGTCACAATTGTTTTCTGTGACCTCTTCTCAATAGAGCTCTGTACGCCCAGCAAAAATATGACCAGACTTACACCTACTGCACATATAAAGATGAGAACTGCCTTTACATATGCTGTTGTTTCATTTTTCTTTTTCTTCCTTGTTGCCATCTTTTTGCACCTCACATTTTTCCATTTTGCTACTTTCACACACACTATCCTGATCCTTATTCCAACTTAATATCTGGCAAAACTCCACGAATAATTTTTTATCGGCGGAGCATTTGAATGAGGCAATGCGGCAGCATCGTCAACTGAATACAATACTATCCGGTAAAAAGCAGACAAGCAGACAAACATGTTTACACACTTAAACATATTTGTCTGACAGATAAACATCAGAATATCTCTAATATAGCAAAAGCAACGCAAAAAATCTATATATTCAGGCCTGTTTCTTTCACAAATTAACGTAAAAAAATGACAGAGTTCCATTTTTTTGAAAATCTGTCATTTTTAAGTCCTGTACAGCAGTATTCTATACCAAATAACTGCCCCGCAGTTTAAATAAGCTTCACAATGTCATTATACATGACAAATACCATCAATGCCATCAGAAGCATCAGCCCGGCGAAGTGTATGGAACCTTCCACTTTTCTGTTGATCGGTTTTCTGCGTATTGCTTCGATAATAAGAAATACCAGACGTCCTCCGTCCAGTGCCGGAAGAGGCAGGAGGTTCATTACGCCGAGGTTTGCAGAGAGAAGGACTGCCATATTGAGCATATTCATCCACAGGATCATTGTTCCCTCGCTTTTGCTTTCCTCATAGGTCGTTCCAATCGCATCGACCACACCGACCGGACCGCTTAAGTCTTTCATCCCAAGTTTGCCTGTAACCAGTTCTTTCAGGCTGAGGATCGTTGTGCGGACCATGTATTTTACTTCTACTGCGCCGTATCTGATCACATCCAGACCTTTGGCTTTCTCGCAATATACGTTATACGTAAATCCTGATTCTGCCGTGCGGTACTCTTTTGGAGTAACCGTGATATCGTATGTCTTTCCATCTCGTTTATAAGTTAATTCTACCGGAGCTCCTGTCAGAGGATTCTCCTGTATATATTTCTGATAGTCTTCTGAATTGGAGATCTCTGTTCCATTGATCGAAGTGATCACATCTCCGGCCTGAACACCTGCTGCCTGTAATGGCATTCCGTCCATCACGGATTCCACTGTCATGACAGAAGCATCGTCACCATTGAAGTTGCAGCCCAGAAGATATCTCACATTTGTATCCGATTTATAGGAAATATCCATCTTCTTTCCGTCACGCTTAACAGTCAGATTGATGGTGTCTCCCTCTTTCAGTTCATTCAGATAGGAATACACATAGAGATCTTTTCCCAGGTCAATGTGATATCCCTGATAGCTGGTGATTATGTCGCCTTCCTTCAGTCCGGCTTTCTCAGCGGCAGATCCTTCCGTTACGGAAAGCACTCTGGACGGCTCATATCCCACAGCTCCTACAATGATCACAGACAGTACAAATGCCATGATAAAGTTAAAGACCGGTCCGGCAGCAACCACTGAAATCCTGCCCCACACCGATGCACTGTTAAAAGTTCCCGGCTCATTCTCTATATCCGTATCCTCTCCCAGCATGGCACAGGAACCGCCGATAGGAAGAAGTTTCAGCGAATATCTGGTACCGTTTTTCTCCGTACTCAGCAGTCTCGGTCCCATTCCAAGGGAGAACTCTGTAACTACGATCTTATTCAGCTTTGCAAAGAGAAAATGTCCCAGTTCATGGAAGAGAATGATTGCACTGAATATGAGGATTGCAATAATAATTTTCAATCTACCACCTGCTTTCGATCCATTGATAAGTTTCTTTCTCGATTTCCAGAATCTGATCCAGATTCCGGATCGGCAACTGCCGTATGTCTGCTCATAGACTGCCCGATAATCTCATAAATATCCAGAAAACTTATCTTTTTCTGGAGGAATTTACGCACCGCCAGCTCGTTTGCCGCATTAAAGACGGTCGGCATACTGCCACCTGTCTGTGCCGCTTCGATAGCCATCGGGAGTCCCTTAAATGTCTCTCTGTCGGGTTCTTCAAAGGTAATCTGTTTCAGCATATGGAAGTCAAGTCTGTCGCCTTTTAAGATATCTCCGGTCCGGATAGCATAATGCATACTGGATCGGGAGTCTCATATCAGGTGTTCCAAGCTGTGCGATCACTGCACCGTCCTCAAATTCCACCATAGAGTGAATGATGCTCTGTGGCTGAACCACTACCTGAATATGATCCAGATCTACATCAAAAAGCCATCTCGCTTCCATAACCTCCAGACCTTTATTTACCAATGTAGCAGAATCGACTGTAATCTTCTGTCCCATTACCCAGTTTGGATGCTTCAGGGTATCTTCCAGAGTTACTTTCTCAAGGTCAGCTGTTTTCTTTCCACGGAAAGGACCGCCGGAGGCAGTGATCAGCAGTTTATGTATCTGCTCTCTCTTCTCTCCGTGAAGCGCCTGGAAAATTGCGCTGTGCTCGCTGTCTACCGGCAGAATCTGTACACCGAACTGTTTCGCCAGCGGCATGATCAGATGACCTGCTGTCACCAGTGTTTCTTTATTTGCCAGTGCAATGTCCTTGCCTGCAAGGATTGCTTCCATGGTAGGTCTGATTCCGATCATTCCCACGATAGCTGTGACCAGAATATCCGATTCCTGCATTCTCGCAAGTTCGATCAGACCGCCCATCTGGCTTACGATCTTTACATCCAGATCCTGTACTCTCACCGCCAGATCTCTGGCTGCTTCTTCTTCTTTCCAGACCGCTACCAGTTTCGGGTGAAATTCACGAATCTGTTTCTCCAGCATTTCCACATTGCTTCCTGCCGCAAGGCCGACTACTACTTCCAGGTCTGCGTTTGCACGTACCACATCCAACGTCTGTGTTCCGATTGAGCCAGTGGAACCTAATATTGCTACTTTTTTCATATATACCTCTTTCTTCTTACTGTCAGTTAACAATTATCCCAAATCCAATCATATCTCAATACATAACAATAGAAAGAAAATAGATTACCGGTGCGGTGAAGATCACGCTGTCAAATCTGTCGAGGATTCCGCCATGACCTGGGATTAGTTTTTCCATAGTCCTTGATTCCCTGGTTTCTTTTGATTGCAGAAGCTGCCAGATCACCTACCATGGAGATGAGTGCTCCGACTGCACAGATCACTGCATATTCCAGCATCGGTCCCTGCGTTGCCGCTGCATAGATCACGCCCAGAAGTGCAGCTCCGACTACACCGCCGACTGCACCTTCCACTGATTTCTTCGGGCTTAAGATTGGTGCCATCTTATGCTTGCCGATCAGCATTCCACGCAGTAAGCACAGGTATCACAGCCCCAGGAACACAGGAAAATCAGCCATACATGGAACTTTCCGCCCGGAAGGCATCTGGTAAGGTAAATAAATGACAGCATCACTGCTACATAAACAATTCCAAACAGCGCCGGCATCACCTGAGCTGCCTGATAAGCCGGATATGTGAATACATAGACACAACATGATCAGTACCAGCCCAAAAATAATTGCCAGAACACCATATCTTTCAAAGTCAAGCAGTACAGCCAGATAATAAAGTACTGCACCTGTATATCCTGCTGCCGTCAGCAGATTCAGCTTCTCATCCTGCACCTTCATTACCTTATATAACTCTCTCATTCCGATGAGAGAAACAGCAAGAAGTGTGAAAAACAGCACATAGCCGCCGCTTATGATGGTAGCAAGCGCAATGATCACGAGCAGGATTCCGCTTAAGAGTCTTGTCTTAAACATCCTTTATTCCTCCTTTACTCCCCCGTATCTTCTGTCTCTCTGATTATATTTCTCGATGGCTTTTACCAGTTCTGCTTTATTGAAATCCGGCCATGCCACATCTGTGAAATAGAATTCCGTATAAGCCATCTGCCATAACAGGAAATTAGAAAGACGTAATTCTCCGCTCGTACGGATCATCAGTATCAGGGTCCGGGATTCCTGCGGTATCCAGATAATTGTCAAATACATGCTCGTCGATCTCCTCCGGCTTTACTTTACCGTCCACTGCATCCTGTGCCAGTTTGCGGATACCCCGGACGATCTCATCGCGGCTTCCGTAATTTAATGCGATCTGGAAATAAATCTCATCATATTTCTGGGAATACTCCTCCAGATGCACGATGCTGTCCTGGATATTCTGGTCAAATGCGGAGATTTCTCCGATCACGCGGACTCTCATCTTATTCTTGTCAGCCAGTTTGATACATTTCTTCAGATAGCTGCGAAACAGCTTCATCAGGCCATCCACTTCTTCTTTGGAACGCTTCCAGTTCTCTGTGGAAAACGCATATACTGTCACGTATTTGACTCCCAGTTCTTTCATGTAATCGCAGACTGTCTCCAGATTGGCACAGCCCTTCACATGGCCATAGCTTCTCGGCATTCCCTTGGCTTTCGCCCAGCGTCCGTTGCCATCCAGAATAATAGCGATATGATTTGGTACATTCATACTTTTTGTTTCCTTTTCCTGTTCTGTTATATTTTATGATACCAGAGTCACACATTCTGCACTGACTTTAAGAAAGTAAGACTGCAAAAACAGCCTGGCTGCGGGACAATCTCTGATATCAAGTTGACAAAAACAACAAGAGAGCCCGCATCATGGAGCTCTCTTTTTCGTTTCCCTTATACGGTCATGATCTCTTTGCTCTTTGCATCCACTGCCGCATCAACTTCTTTAATATATTTGTCTGTGCTCTTCTGAATCTTATCCTCAAGCTCTTTGATCTCATCCTCGGACACATCCTGTTTTGCAAGTTTCTTATATGCATCGTTTGCATCACGACGGATGTTACGGACTGCAACTTTGGCACCTTCACCTTTTTTCTTAACATCTTTTACAAGCTCTTTACGACGTTCCTCAGTAAGTTCCGGGAATACAAGGCGGATTACTTTACCGTCGTTGCTTGGGTTTAATCCAAGGTCAGAAGTAAGGATTGCTTTCTCGATTCCTTTGATCAGGCTGGATTCCCATGGCTGGATCTGAATCATACGGGCTTCCGGAACAGTGATGTTTGCCACCTGCTGTAATGGTGTCGGAGCTCCGTAATAATCTACTGTAAGTTTGTCAAGGATATGCGGGTTCGCACGTCCTGCACGGATCGTAGCCAGTTCACCCTCAAGGCTTACCAGTGTTTTTTTCATTTTCTCTTCATATTTCTGAATTCTTTCATCCATTAGGTTAGTCTCCCTCTTTTATAGATTTTATTATTATACAGTAACTTTTGTTCCGACGAATTTGCCATGAACGGCATTGATAATGCTGTCTTTCTCATCCAGTGCAAATACCAGCATCGGCATCTTCTGTTCCATACACATGATAGATGCAGTCAGGTCCATCGCTGCCAGTTTCTTCGCAACTACTTCTTCGATGGAAATCTCATCATATTTCACTGCATTCGGGTTTGTCTTCGGATCGCTGTCATAGATTCCGTCAACAGCTTTCGCAAGAAGAATCGCTTCTGCCTCGATCTCTACTGCACGAAGTACGGTTGCTGTGTCTGTGGAGAAGTACGGATGTCCTGTACCGCCTGCAAAGAATACGATCTTGCCCTGTGCGAAGCTCTCTTCCACTGCGTCTTTGGAATAAAGGCTTGTGAATGCGCCGCATACGAACGGTGTGAAAATCTCCGTCTTTAATCCGAGATATCTGCAGATATCAGATACGTAGATACAGTTCATAACTGTTGCAAGCATACCGATCTGGTCAGCTTTATTTCTGTCGATCGTCTCGCTGGTACGTCCTCTCCAGAAATTACCTCCGCCGATTACGATACCAATCTGCAGACCTTCCGCAGCGATCGTCTTGATCTGTTTCGCAACTTCGATAACAGTTGCCTCATCAAATCCGGTCTTCTTCTCACCGGCAAGGGCTTCACCGCTTAATTTTAATAATACACGCTTCATAATTAACTGTCTCCTGAAATTAATTTTATCGCAGATAACAGAATTTGCGATATGCTGCCTGTTTAACAAGCCAGATATCATGTTCCATCTTCTGCTATATTCGTATTTTTATTTTACCATATTCCGGCAACAATTTCATTACCATTTTCATCAACAGTAGTAGAAACTGTAAAATTGCTGTAATAGTGGAATCCGGTCTTGCCAGTCTCCGGGTCATCCTCATAGCTGCTGCCCTGTGGTGATCCACATGCACCCTCCAGCGCATCCAGTGGCTGTCCGATGTACTGCTCCGCTTTAGAAATCATATCTCCGCTGTTTCCCGGATCATCATCGCCACCGCCGTTTCCGTTATCTCCCGGATCATCGTCTGAACCACCATTTCCGTTATCTCCGGAATTATCTGTACCGCCGCCGTTTCCGTTATCTCCATTATTATTCTGGTCATCGCTGTTGTTATTGTTATCTTTTGAATCAGAATTATCTGTTGAATCTGTAGTATTGCTGCTATCTGTAGAATCAGAATCACTGTCATCTGTCATTCCCAGACGTTTCTTTACATCAGCAAGGGTAGATATCTCTTTCTTAGTTGTACCTGTCAGATATTTCGCATACGGAATCGAGTCATCACCTGTTCCATCCATGCATAATGTAATCTGTGAAATAGTTTTCAGCGGAATGTCGCGGAAGAAGCATTCATTCTTCTCTTCATCTGTATAGGTGATGCGGATATCATAAGATGCTGTGCTCTTGTTTGCAGTTGTCTGTGTATCTGATGGCATATAATACAGGGCTTTATCCTTATCCTTCAGTGTAAACATATCATTGATAAGGTCTTCTCCCCATCCATCATCTTCTTCATCCTCATCGGAGCTGTCTTCGTCGCTTACATGTGTACGGATATAAAGTGCCTGAATGTCATCACCTGTATTATTTACAAATACCACCTTGGATGCTGTTGCAGTTTTCTCTCCCATCACATTCTTTATATCATCATCTGATGTCTGCTGCATATCTACCATGTCAACTGCCTTGGTAACCTCAGGAGTTGGCGTAGCAGTTGCCTGTACAGGCTCTGTCTCTGTCGTCTGTTTCTTACCACATCCGGCAGCGGCTACTGTCATTACCAACAGACCTGCCAGTATTAAATAACGTTTCTTCATATATATTCCCTCCTATATCCGGAATATCTTTTTTCTTTTAACATTTTCATTTTTTCAATTTCCTATTATTGCAGAGTATCGAAAACTTGTCAACCAAACGCATTCGGATTTCATACATTTTTTAGACTTTCGGATTTCGTATTTTCTCTTTTTCATCTATTATGCCATAAAAAGAATCATTTCTTGTAATTAGCACATCTTTTTATAATCTGTTATTTATGCCCAATATAAAATCAGCAGGAAATGCCATTATATTATTCTGGCGTTTCCTGCTATCTTTTGGTATATCGTTTCGTAAATAAATATATCAATTGCACTAAAACGATGTGCGGGATTATATATTTACTTGTCAGTACAGATTCTTGACTTTAAAGTCTCGCTCTGCTTCTCTTCTCTGGTCTTTCTTCGCAATGTCCTGTCTCTTGTCGTAGAGCTTCTTACCTCGTGCCATACCGATTTCTACTTTTACCAGGCTGTCTTTGAAGTAAACTTTCAGCGGTACAAGAGTCAGACCTTTTTCTTTCAGTTTTGCTTCTATCTTATTGATTTCATATCTGTGAAGCAGGAGCTTACGGATTCTCAGCGGATCCTTATTAAAAATATTGCCTTTTTCATAAGGACTGATGTGCATTCCGTAAATGTAAACTTCTCCGTTCTCCACGCGGATAAAAGACTCTTTGATACTGCATTTGCCCATACGCAGAGATTTTACCTCTGTTCCTGCAAGGGCAATACCTGCTTCATAAGTATCTTCTATAAAATAATCATGAAATGCCTTTTTATTATTGGCAATCAGCTTCATTCCTTTTTTCTTTGCCATAATATCCTCCAAGCCATTTTTATTCAGTTATAACATATTTATATAAAAACTTCCAGACAGGAACTTTACTGTGATTTCATTTTGTCTGGCTCGCGCTGCATTTTTTACATTGAGTAGTATATAAATATCAAATAGCCTCTTTATTCCTCAATTTCATCATCTGTATCCCATATGTCAGAAACCAGCTCAAAATCTACTGTTTTCAGCATTTTGTCTGCATCTGCCACGCGAACACATACTTTATCTCCAAGCTTGTAAACCTTCTTTGTCATTTCGCCACGAAGTTCATAACTTTCCTGATCAAACACATAATAATCATCACGCAGTGTATTGACATGTACCAGACCCTCTACCGTATTCGGAAGCTCCACGTAAAGTCCCCATCCTGTAACGCCGGAAATGATTCCTTCGAATTCTTCCCCAAGATGATAAGACATATACTCTGCTTTCTTCAGCTTGTCTGATTCACGCTCTGCCTCATCTGCACGTCTTTCGCATACACTGGACTGTCTTGCAACCTCATCCAGAATCTCTTTGTAATGTTCGGTTCTGCCTTCACGCATCAGGCGGCCTTCTTAAGTTATCTTTGATGATTCTGTGGATCTGTAAATCCGGATAACGTCTGATTGGTGATGTAAAGTGACAATAATATTTCGCTGCCAGTCCGAAATGTCCGCTGCATTCTGTTGTATATTTCGCCTGTTTCATAGAGCGAAGCACCAGGCGGCTGATCATTGCTTCATTTGGAAGTCCCTCGATACTCTCAACGATCTGCTGGATTTCCTTTGGTGTGATCTCTTCCTTTGCTTTCTGAATCTTCACTCCCTGATTATGAAGAAGTGTCAGAAGACTCTCTACTTTCTCCGGATCCGGATTATCATGAGTTCTGTATACAAATGGAATCTCCTCTGTGCAGTATTCCTGTGCCACTGTCTCATTTGCCATCAGCATGAAATCCTCAATAATCTTCGTTGCCACATTTGCCTCGTATGGTTTTACATCAATGGCTTTTCCTGCGGCATTGAGAATGATCTTGCTTTCCGGAAAATCAAAATCAATGGAGCCTCTGTGGTGTCGGCTGCTTCGGATGATCTCAGACAATTCTTTCATCATAAAGAACATCGGAATCAGTGCTTCATATCTCTTCTTCGCATCCTCGTCCGCATCTTCAAGAATGTTCTTTACATCTGTATAGCACATTCTCTCATCTACGTTAATCACTGTCTCCGCAATCTGATGAGAAACTACCTTACCTTTTTCATTAATGTCCATCAAACAGCTTAATGCCAGTCTGTCCTGTCCCTGGTTCAGGGAACAGATTCCATTGGAAAGGCGTTCCGGCAGCATTGGCACAACGCGGTCTGCCAGATAAACACTGGTTCCCCGTTTCAGTGCTTCTCTGTCCAATGCACTGTTGTACTGAACATAGTTACTTACGTCTGCAATATGAACACCAAGATGATAAATACCTCCCTCTTTTGACAGAGAGATGGCATCATCCAGATCCTTGGCATCTTCACCGTCAATAGTAACAGTCTGCAGATGTCTCAGGTCCAGTCTTCCATCTCTGTCAGCATCCAGTACGTGATCCGGAACTCTCTGTGCCTGCTTCTGTACTTTCTCCGGAAATTCACTTGGAATTCCGAAGCTCTTGACGATTGCCAGAATATCTGTACCCGGTGTACGGATATTTCCCAGATTTTCTTTGATCTTGCCTTCTGGGTTCTTATTTTTTGAACCATAATCTGTGATTGTTGCGATTACTTTATCCCCATTTTTAACTCCCGCAGCTTCTTTTCGCGGAATAAAAATGTCTTTGGAAAATTTCGGATTGTCACTGATCACAAACCCAAAGTCGCGGTTCAGCTGATAAGTTCCCACAATCTCCGGCATGCCTCGTTCCAGCACTTTCACAACAACACCTTCCTGACGTTTGCCTTCTTTCTGTCCGTCAAGGATGATGATCCTTACCTTATCCTGATGCATAGCGGTTCCTGTGTAGGCTTCCGGGATAAAAACATCTTCGTCCTGTCCCTCAATCTCTACAAAGCCAAAGCCTTTCGGATGTCCGATAAAAGTTCCTTCTGCCGGAGTTCCTTCCAGGATCTTCCTTCACGATATCCTTCTCTTTCATCCCGAAAATCCCGTCCCCGATTCTTCCGGCGATCCTTCTCCCGATTCCACTCTTTATCTCTATCTTTGTTTCTGTCTTTTTTCTTATCTTTACTGTCTTTATCGTTTTTATCTTTATTCTTCTTATCTTTCTTCTTTTTTCCGAAATCTGCTTCATACTCATCTTTTCGGTCATCATAGTGGCGGTCATCTTTTTTCTTCTTCCACTTTCCTTTGACCTTCTCGTATCTGCCTTTGTGGTCTACAGACACCTTACCTTCGTCACAAAGCTCATCCAGAACATCGTACAGATCTTTTTTCTCCTCTTTTGAAAGTCTCAGAAGAGAAGAAATCTCACGAAATCTCATTGGCTGATAAATGGGATCTCCCATCAGTTCAAGGACAAACTTCTTTCTGCGTTCTATATCTTTTCTACTCATCTTTCTCCTTTTATTTCATTATAAACAAATATTACCAGTGTACTGACCAATACTCAATTAACAACCCAGGAAGTATAACACACTCATGAAATTTAAATGACACAAAAAACACCCTTGTACGTGACAAGAGTGTTTCCAGTTTCTTACTCAATTAACCAAGCATATTTAATGCTACAGATATTACGAAAAATAAAATTCCCATAATAGTGGTTGCCCTTACAAGTCCGCCCTCCATGGAACGTCCCTTGTTCTTACCCCAGTAAGTCTCTGCTGCTCCGGCAATAGCACCAAGTCCCTGCTGCTTGCCTTCCTGCATAAGAACTACTACTGTAAGAGCGATGCAATCTATTATGAAAATGATACTCAGAATGATCTTAACAATATGCATTTCGTTACACCTCCTAATCAACTGAGTTTCATTGTAACATAGCCGCAGAGGGATTTCAACCACATTTCCGAGTTTTTAACAGCTTTTTTCGCTCTTTTTAAAGGGATTTTCGTACACTGCAAGTTCTCCCAGCGTCTCATGGATCCGCAGGAGCTGGTTGTATTTTGCGTTTCTGTCCGAACGGCAGGGAGCTCCTGTCTTGATTTGTCCGGCTCCTGTGGCAACTGCCAGATCTGCAATAAAAGCATCTTCTGATTCTCCGGAACGGTGCGAAATTACTGCTTTGTATCCTGCTTTTTGAGCCATTTCCACTGCATCCAAAGCTTCTGAAAGAGTTCCTATCTGGTTTACTTTTACCAGAATCGCATTGGCAGCTTCTAATTTGATTCCACAGGAAAGACGCTTAATATTAGTCACAAACAGATCGTCTCCGACAAGCTGGATTCTATTCCCCAACCTTTCTGTCATCTGTTTCCATCCTTCCCAGTCATCTTCCTCCAGACCATCTTCAATAGAAACGATTGGAAATTTCTCGATCAGTTTCTCATAATATTCTATCATCTCCCCGGAATCTCTGAGAACTTCTTCTCCTTTCATCTGTCCTTCACCCGGAAAAACATATATGCCTCTTTCTTCATCATACAATTCACTAGCCGCCGCATCAATCGCAATGCAGATGTCTTTTTCCGGTTCATAGCCTGCTTTTTTTACCGCTTCTATGATCAGTTCCAGTACGCTTTCTGAATCCGGAAGGTCCGGTGCGAAACCGCCCTCGTCTCCAACTGCCGTCGACAGGTTCTTCTGTTTCAGAATGATTTTGAGAAACTGATATACTTCTGCGCACATACGAATGGCTTCTTCCATATCTTTCGCACCGACCGGCATGATCATAAATTCCTGCAGATCTACGGTGTTATCCGCATGACGTCCCCCGTTTAAGATATTCATCATCGGTACCGGCATCTGCCTGGTGTGGCATCCTCCCAGATATTGATACAGTGGAATACGAAGCGCCGCTGCTGCTGCCCTTGCCACTGCCATAGAGACTCCAAGTGCTGCATTCGCCCCGACGTTGCTTTTATTATCTGTACCGTCTGTCTCTATGATTTTCTTATCAATATAAGCCTGATTCAGGGCATTTTCCCCAAGAATGGCTTCTGCCAGTTTTATATTTACATTCTCTACTGCCTTACGAACGCTAAGTCCCGTATAGTATCCTTTCTCCCCGTCACGAAGTTCTACTGCCTCAAACTTCCCGGTAGATGCTCCGGAAGGGACGATTGCCCTTCCTGTATATCCATTGATTCCAATCACACCTTCTCCTACTGTAACTTCGACTTCTACCGTAGGATTTCCTCTCGAATCCAGTACTTGTCTTGCGTGAACCCTTCTTACAGGCAGATAACGTAACATATTAGAACCTCCTGCTTCTGATATTTAACCGGATCAGGTAAATCCACTGCCCTGACTGCAAATAGAAATAATCAGCAAATATGGACTTGCCTGTATCCGTTTGACTTGCTTCATAAACATATTTTTACCCAATGTTCTTCTTAGTATGCGCTGTTTAAACATATTCAATCGGATATTCGCAATTGAATCAGGGGACTTACTTGATTCGTTAAAAAACACTGGTTATTTTTTGAGTTCATTATTATTTTCAGAATATTTCATCAGTATAAATCATTTTAATTATATCTTTTAAATGTTTTTATAAATTTTCTATTTTTATGCTTGACATTTCAATTTTTATCTGTTATATTAAGTTCATAAAACAAAAGGGATTACGAAAATAAAAAAAGAAAAGGAGTGAGACCACCGAAAACATAACTTCTTCTTTATAATTTAAGAAAGTGAGGTACAGACCACCAGAATAGCTAAGTTTCAAATTCATGATTCATAATTTATGAAAGGCAGGTACGGACCACCAAGAACTTAAAGTTTTAAATCCAATTAAGTTTTATAAGTTCCTATCAAACACAAGGAAGGTACAGTCCAATGAAAACCTAACGATTTACCTTATTTTAACTCATTAACTATTCCATATGAAGAAGGTACAGTCCAATGGAAATTTAATTTTTTAAATAACAACCAATCAATACAGGGAAGGTACAGTCCGATGAAACGTTAACGATTTACCCTATTTAAAATGTAACAGTTAACAGCATACAGAAGGTATAGTCCAATGAAAACTTAACGATTTACCCTATTTACATCTGATATAGCGAATCAGAGATACTAACAAGGAAGGTACAGACCAATGGGACAGTAAGTTTTAACATTTAATATTTCAGTTTTACATATAATTTCATAGAAAGTGAGGTATCATCCCTTGGATACAGAATCTTAACAGGAGCCACGATAAGCAATAGATCGATGGCTCTTTTCTTTTACATAATTTTCTTAAAATATCTACATTCAAATTATTCACCTGTTCTCATTGCTTACTGCCTTTCGCTTCTATCTTTCTTTTTTATCTCATATATTAAAGCAATACCACATATTTTGAGGTTCTCATCTCTATGCGTCGCAAATACATATCACAAGTCAAATTTTTCTCAGCCAGATCTATAAGGATTTTTCTTTTATTCTTTATGTCTGCACTCATTGGATCGGCTGCCGGAAAGATCGTCTCTCACCATATCGCAAAACAATCCGCTCTCCCATCTTCCTCCCAAAGTTCCAACTGGGGGCTTAGCTTTCAGGAAGAAGGAAAACGTCCTGTGGGAAATGCCACGATTGAAGAGCTATCCCGGTATAATGCCTTTTATGCTGAAAACACTGAGGAGAAGAAAATCTATCTTACTTTTGATGCCGGCTATGAAAACGGAAATACCCCTGCCATCCTGGATGCATTAAAAAAACATGAAGCCCCGGCTACATTTTTCGTTGTGGGAAATTTTATTTCTGAAAATCAGGAGCTGATAAAAAGGATGGAAGCCGAAGGACATATTGTTGGAAACCATACGATGACACATCCTGATATGTCAAAGATTTCCACGCAGGAATCTTTTCAAAAAGAACTGTCTGGTGTAGAAGATATTTATAAAGAAATTACCGGTAAGGAAATGACCAAATTCTACCGGCCGCCGCAGGGAATTTACAGTACCCTGAATCTGTCTATGGCCAAAGAAATGGGATATCATACCTTCTTCTGGAGTCTTGCTTATGTGGACTGGTATCAGGATAATCAGCCAGATCCGCAGGAGGCTATCGAAAAGCTGACCAGACGAATTCATCCCGGTGCTATTGTTCTGCTGCATAGCACATCTTCTACTAACGCGCAGATTCTGGATGAACTCTTGAACAAGTGGGAAGATATGGGATATTCGTTCCATTCCTTAAATGAGCTGATTGAACATTCCTGATCCCGTTCCCCGCATGCAAGATTTTCATAATTGAAGCAAAAGTTAACTCTACCCCAAAAGGAGAGGCACTCAGCAGGATCTTTATCCTTCAGAGTACCTCTCCTTTTGTTTATAAATCAATACTTATGAGAATATCAATTTATGTTACGTTATGTGATTTTGTAACCGTCCTGCATTTTTACAGTTACGGTTCGTTTTTACAGATAATTATTCAGCGTCTTCTGCTGCTTCAGTTTCTTCTGGCTCTTCTGTTGTTTCTTCGCTGTCTACAACTCCACCTTCAACTACCAGATCTTCCGGATCAATGTTGTCACCATAAACAGGTTTCAGAGTTTCGTG
>NZ_JBWLUT010000080.1:0-54582 GCF_056504575.1 Blautia sp. CGZ-1-C1 | reverse complement strand
AAGGCTGCCGCCATGTCAGGTCAGTTGACAGAAGCGCAGAAAGCTGTCAGAAGCGATAAGATGCTTGCACTAAATGAAGAACATGCAAGAGAATATGAGGAATCCATGATTGGCAGTGAACTGAAAGTTCTTCTTGAGGAAGAAGTAGAGATTAATGGAGAACAGTGGTATATCGGTCACAGCAAGGAATATATTAAAACAGCAGTAAGAAAACAGGATGCTTATGGAGTAAATGACATAATTACTGTAAAAGCTGAGAGATTTCTGAAAAATCATACATTGACCGGAGGAGTACTGTGTACGGAATAGGGTACAAAGCGAACAGTAACTGTTAACTTGCTAATGACTGCAACAAATTTGCGGTTGCAGAATAGATGGAATTATATTAAAATATAGAAGAATATATGTGTATTGTATACGAAATTTGCAATACATAGCAGAAACGATGAATTATTGCGAAGTGCGTGAAGGTACGAGATAATGCGATAACTGAAAGGTTCTGCGAAAATAAATCAGGTAAGGACGTGAAAAAAATGGCAGAGAACAATCTGGGTAATACCCAATATTTCAGAACAAAACCAGACCAGGAGCTTCAGGTAAAAGAGGTACTGGACCTCGTTTACACAGCAATGGATGAGAAAGGATATAATCCGGTCAATCAGATCGTTGGATATATTATGTCCGGAGATCCTACTTATATTACCAGCCATAAGGGCGCAAGAAGCATGATCATGAAAGTAGAGCGTGATGAACTGGTAGAGGAACTTTTAAACGAGTATATTAAGAATAAATCCTGGGAACGCTGATATGAGAATCTTGGGATTAGATTATGGCTCAAAAACAGTCGGTGTGGCAATCAGTGATCCGCTGGGAATCACCGCGCAGGGAGTGGAGACAATCTGGCGCAAGCAGGAGAATCACCTGCGCCAGACACTTGCCCGTATAGAAGAACTTATTTCGGAGTATCAGGTGGAACGGATCGTACTTGGATATCCGAAGAATATGAATAATACGATTGGAGAACGTGCCCAGAAATCACTGGAGTTTAAGGAAATGTTGGAGAGACGGACAGGTCTGGAAGTGATCATGTGGGACGAGCGTCTGACTACAGTAGAAGCCAATCGTACTTTAATGGAAGCCAGTGTGCGCAGAGAGAATCGTAAACAGTATCTGGATCAGCTGGCAGCTGTTTTTATTTTGCAGGGATATCTGGATTCCCTGTCCTGTTAGGAGATTGATAAAATGGATAAGATTAAATTTCAGCTCGAGGACGGAACAGAAGCGGAGTTTTATGTAGAAGAGCAGACCAGAATCGGAGGAATCGCATATCTTCTGGTATCTGACTCTATGGATGATGAGGCGACTGCCTATATTTTTAAAGATGTGTCAGAGGATGACAGTCAGGAAGCCTGCTATGAGATGGTCGAGGACGAGGACGAACTGCAGGCAGTTTTTAAAGTATTTGAACAGATGTTAGATGACGTAGACCTTGAAATGTAGCCGGGAGGTGTAATGCTTGAATAACGAAAATAACAACCAATATAATAACGAAGCACGTGAAAATCATGAAGGACAGTCCGGTCATGGTCAGAGAAGACCATATAACCGACCGAAGAATTATAAATATAAACCGCAGCACAGAAACACTCATGGAAGAAAACCGATACAGGATCGTAAAGCTGTAACGGATAAAGAGAAGAGCGGAAAGCCGGTACCATTTAAGAATCCGGTAAAGAGTGTTCCACGTAAACCAAAGAAACCGACATCCAGATTAAAGATCATTCCACTTGGCGGTCTGGAACAGATCGGAATGAATATCACAGCATTTGAATATGAGGACAGCATTGTGGTAGTAGACTGCGGACTTGCTTTCCCGGAAGATGATATGCTGGGAATTGATCTTGTCATTCCGGATGTGACTTATCTGAAAGAAAATATTTCCAAGGTAAAAGGCTTTGTGATCACACATGGACATGAGGATCATATCGGTGCGCTGCCGTATGTTCTTAAAGATGTAAACGTTCCGGTTTACTCTACAAAGCTTACCATTGCCCTGATTGCAAATAAGCTGAAAGAACACAATATGACCCGCACCACCAAATTAAAAGAAGTAAAACATGGACAGGTCATCAATCTTGGAGATTTTTCTATTGAATTTATAAAGACAAACCATAGTATCCAGGATGCATCTGCACTGGCAATCTATTCACCGGCAGGTATCGTAGTGCATACAGGTGACTTTAAAGTGGATTACACACCTGTATTTGGAGATGCTATTGATCTGCAGCGTTTTGCCGAGATCGGCAAGAAAGGTGTACTGGCACTGATGTGCGACAGTACAAATGCTGAGAGAAGTGGATTTACGATGTCTGAGCGTTCTGTTGGACATGTATTCGATAATCTCTTTAATGAATATAAAACAAACAGAATCATTATCGCGACTTTTGCGTCTAATGTAGACCGTGTACAGCAGATCATCAATACAGCATATCGATTTGGCCGTAAGGTTGCAGTGGAAGGCCGCAGCATGGTAAATGTTATTACTACTGCAGCAGAACTTGGATATCTCCGCATTCCGGATCAGACCTTGATTGAGATCGATCAGGTTAAGAATTATCCGGATGAGCAGGTAGTGCTGATCACAACAGGAAGCCAGGGTGAATCTATGGCTGCGCTTTCCCGTATGGCAGCGAATATCCACAAGAAAATCGTGATTAAACCGAATGATACGATTATTTTCAGTTCCAATCCGATTCCTGGAAATGAGAAAGCGGTATCCAAGGTTATCAATGAACTTTCCATGAAGGGTGCAAAAGTTATCTTCCAGGATGTTCATGTTTCCGGACATGCATGCCAGGAGGAAATCAAACTGATCTATTCTCTGGTTAAACCGAAATATGCAATTCCGGTTCATGGTGAATACAGACATCTGACAGCCCAGAAGAATGTAGTAGAAGAACTGGGAATTCCGAAAGAAAATATCTTTGTTCTTGCATCCGGAAATATTCTGGAGCTTGACAACCAGAGCGCACAGATAACAGGAACCGTACACACAGGTGCGATCCTGGTTGACGGACTTGGAGTAGGAGATGTAGGCAATATCGTTCTTCGTGACCGTCAGCATCTTGCAGAAGACGGAATCATGATTGTTGTGGTAACCTTAGAGCGTCACAGCAATGTAATTCTTGCAGGACCGGACATTGTTTCCCGAGGTTTCGTATATGTAAGAGAGTCCGAGGATCTGATGGATCACGCAAGAGAGGTAGTAGAGAATGCACTGGATTCTTGTCTGGAATGTAATATTACAGATTGGGGCAAGATCAAAACTGTTGTAAAAGATGCGCTCAGCGAATTCTTATGGAAACGTACCAAGAGAAGTCCGATGATCCTGCCGATCATTATGGAGGCATAAAATGAAACCAAATACAATAGATGAAAATATCAGCAGCCTTCTGGAAGCCTTTAAGGAGAGTCCTGAATATGTGGAGTTTCAGAAGCAGAATGAGATTTTGAAGCAAAAACCTGAACTGAAGAAAAGAGTGGATGCTTTCAGAGGAGATAACTACAGAGTTCAGAATGAATGTGGCTCAGATAATCTGTTCGATGTTGTAGAACAGATGGGAAAGGAATCTGCAGAGCTTCGCAGACATCCGGAAGTAAATGCATATCTGGATGCAGAGCTTGCTCTCTGCAAAATGATGCAGAAGATTTGCGTAAAACTGGCAGAAGGCATCGACATGGATATCCCTGGTGCACTGTAAATTACAGGAAATCATCCGACAGGTGGTATCCTGCACAGTAGCGTAAGTAGTAACTGTCTGTCAATCTGGATTTGTGAGAGTACGGAACAGTTGCTGTAAACATTAGAATTGCAGAAAGGAAATAGTTTATGAGTGATACCAAAGAACGTGCAGGTGCGGCTGGCGTTGTTGTAGCCGGCGTGTTTTTTAAAATCGCGCTTTATGTTTGTGTGGTAGTGTTGCTTTTCTGGATCGGGAAGTCTTCTTTTCAGTTTGGGCATAATGTATTTAATCAGCATGCAATGAGTCCTGGAGAGGGACAGGAAGTTACCGTGGTAATTAAGGAAGATGATTCTTTATACAAAATTGCCAAAACTCTTCAGAAAAAAGGACTGATCGAGAGTGCTCCTGTATTTTATGTGCAGGAGAGGCTTTCTACCTATCATGGTCAGCTTCAGCCGGGAACTTATCTCTTGAGTACAGCATATACACCGAACCGTATCATGGGAATTCTGGCAGGAGATGATGAACAGGAAGGGGTAAGTGATTCGTGATAGTTGACGAGCGAATGCGTACCTATATCAATTCACTGGATATGGGAAATACACCGTTCCTTGAGAATCTGGAACAGTATGCCATAAAGGAACGTGTACCGATCATCCGGAGAGAAATGCAGAGTTTTATGAAAATGTTTCTGGCTTTAAACCAGCCGAAGCGTATTCTGGAGGTGGGGACAGCCATTGGCTTCTCCACACTTCTTATGTGTGAATATGGAACAAAGGATCTGGAAATTGTGACAATAGAGAATTATGAGAAAAGGATTCCTATTGCAAAAGCGAACTTCAAAGAAGCCGGTCGTGAATCACAGATTACTCTGCTGGAGGGAGATGCCGGACAGATATTAAAAGAACTGGATGGTTCTTTTGACATGATTTTTATGGATGCTGCAAAAGGACAGTATATTAACTGGCTTCCGGATGTAATGCGTCTTATGCGAAAGGGCAGTGTTCTTATTTCTGACAATGTGCTTCAGGAGGGGGATATTATAGAATCCCATTATCTGGTGGAGCGCAGAAACAGAACTATATATAAACGGATGCGGGAGTATCTGTATGAACTGAAACATAATCCAGCCCTGATAACTTCGATCATTCCTCTGGGAGACGGAGTTACGGTCAGTGTGAAACAGGAGTAAACAATATGAGAAAAATAGAATTGCTGGTTCCGGCAAGCAGCCTTGAGGTGTTAAAGATTGCTGTTATTTTCGGAGCAGATGCTGTATATATCGGTGGAGAAGCCTTTGGACTGAGAGCTAAAGCCAAGAATTTTTCCCATGATGATATGAAAGAGGGAATTGCCTTTGCCCATGAACATGGAGTAAAGGTTTATGTAACTGTAAATATTCTGGCTCATAATTATGATCTGGCGGGAGTCAGAGAATATCTGACAGAGCTGAAAGAACTGAAACCGGATGCCCTGATCATTGCTGATCCGGGAATCTATATGTATGCAAAGGAAATCTGTCCGGAGATTGAGCGACATATCAGTACACAGGCAAATAATACAAACTATGAAACCTATCGTTTCTGGTATAATCTGGGTGCGAAACGTGTAGTAACAGCCAGGGAACTTTCCCTTGCGGAGATCAGAGAAATCAGAGAACATATTCCTGATGATATGGAAATTGAGACATTTATTCATGGTGCTATGTGTATTTCCTATTCAGGAAGATGCCTGCTCAGCAATTATCTGGCTGGTCGTGATGCAAATCAGGGTGCCTGTACCCATCCATGCCGCTGGAAATATTCCATCGTTGAGGAGAAACGCCCGGGAGAATATATGCCGGTATTTGAGAATGAGAGAGGAACCTACATTTTCAATTCAAAGGATCTCTGCATGATTGAGCATATGGATGATGTGATCAACAGCGGAATTGACAGCCTGAAGATAGAGGGACGTATGAAAACTGCTCTTTATGTTGCGACAGTTGCCAGAACCTACCGCAAGGCAATTGATGATTATATGGAGAGTCCTGAGAAATATCAGGCAAATATGCCATGGTATCAGGAGCAGATTTCCAACTGTACTTACAGACAGTTCACGACCGGATTTTTCTATGGAAAACCGGATGAGAATACACAGATTTACGATAATAATACTTATCAGAAAGAATATACTTATCTGGGATTTGCAGAAGCTGTTGATGAACGTGGCTATGCGCAGATCACACAGAGAAATAAGTTCTCAGTAGGTGAGACGATTGAGATCATGAAACCGGACGGACAGAATGTATCTGTTACTGTAAAGGGAATTTATGATGAAGATGGCAATCCGATGGAGAGTGCACCTCATGCACAACAGAAGCTGTTCGTAGATCTGGGAACAGAGATTGATGTTTATGATCTGCTTAGAAGAGCTGAATAGAGATAGATACAGTAAACGCAGCCAACAAAATTAACGTTGGCTGCGTTTACTGCATTTGAGGAAAAAGTCCGCGAAGTTTCTGCAAGGCATTTTTTTCGATTCTGGAGACATAGGAACGGCTGATGCAGAGTTTTCGGGCGATTTCGCGTTGCGTTTCTTCTTCCATGCCAAACAAACCGTATCGATAACAGATTACCTGGTATTCTTTTTCTGACAGGATTTTTTTCAGGGATTTCAGAAGATAAGAAGTGTTTTCTCTGATGTAACAATCCTCTACAATATCTACAGGTGTACTCTCTATCACATCAAGCAGATTAATTTCATTTCCTTCTTTGTCTGTGCCAATAGGCTCATATAGAGACACTTCCCTCGAATGCTTTTTCTTAGAACGAAAGAACATCAGAAGCTCATTTTCTATACATCTGGCAGCATAAGTAGACAGGCGTGAAGCTTTCTGTGGATCAAAGGTTGTGACTGCCTTGATCAGCCCAATCGTGCCGATAGAAATCAGGTCGTCTGTATCTTCACCGGTTCCCTGGTACTTTTTTACTACATGAGCCACCAGCCGGAGATTATGTTCAATCAGGATATTCTTAGCCTGAGAATCACCCTCCTGATATTTTTGAAGATAATATTTTTCCTGCGATATGGACAAAGGTTTCAAAAAAGCCTTCAAATTCTTACCTCGAAGGGGATTTCTATATAGTTTATGTAATGGACAGGGGGTCTGTGCTTTTCCCAGAAATGATTTGACGGGAATTGGATAAAACGATAGAATAGAAAACGATAATTGTAGAGAAAACGTATATAGTAATTGTTGATTGTTTACCTTTGTTTGCATGAATGAGCTAAAATGTTGCAGAGTGCAGTAGTCAGCATTATACAGATGAGTATATAAAAATATAATAAACAGGAGAAACACATGAAAATATATTTAGCTCCACTTGAGGGAATCACAGGATACACATACAGACGTGCACTTCATCAGTGCTTTGGAGGATTTGATAAATATTTTATTCCATTTATTCTTCCGAATCAAAAAGGTCATCTCAGCACAAGAGAGAAGAAGGACATTGCGCCTGAGAACAATGAAGGGATGTATGCAGTTCCGCAGATTCTGACAAAGAATGCAGAAGATTTTATTCGGACAGCGGAAACGCTGCAGGAATATGGTTACAATGAAGTAAATCTGAATCTCGGCTGTCCATCAAAGACTGTTGTAACGAAAGGCAGAGGAGCAGGTTTTCTGGACAGACCGGATGAACTGGATAAATTTCTGGATGAGATATTTCGTAAATGCGATGTGAAGATTTCCATAAAAACCCGTCTGGGAATGGATGCGCCGGATGAATTTGAGGACTTGCTGACAATCTATAACAAATATCCTCTGGAGGAATTGATCATTCATCCAAGAGTGCAGAAGGATTATTATAAAAATACACCGCGTCTTGAAACATTTGGGGAGGCACTGGAACATTCAAAGACCCCAGTGTGCTATAATGGAGATATCGTCACAGCAAAGGACTATCTTAGCCTGAAAGAACGTTTTCCAGCGCTAGAATGTATCATGACAGGCAGAGGAACACTAAGAAATCCTGCACTTGCCAGAGAAATACGTGGTGGTGCGCCTGCCTCAAAAGAAGAAATCCGCAGATTTCATGATATTATGTATAATGAATACTGTGAAGATCTGTCCGGGGACAGAAATATTCTATTTCGCATGAAAGAGTTGTGGTCTTATCTGATACCGATGTTTACAAATAATAAAAAGTATGCCAAGAAAATAAAAAAAACTGAGAAATGTGTTGTATATGAAAGTGCAGTCAGGGAATTGTTTAGCTGCGAGCAGTTGATTGATAGCAATGATGATTCAGAAAAAATCACCGGAACATTATAATGAATAGGTAAAATAAGACAGTTATTCGGTGTAGAATCACATAGCGAAAGCAGATTGTGAGTATCCGTTTGATAAACGGTAAAAAAAGCGACTATACAGGAATATTATATTCTTGTATGGTCGCTTTCGATATTATCGTATTCTTTTCTTTATCATCGGTCCAATGATCATAGCAATAATCATTTTTATCAGATCGGCAGGAATAAATGGGATTACACAGACTGCAAGAGCTGCTTTAAAAGTGTAATCTGCAACGATACAGAACCATATTGTTCCGAAAAGATAACATACAATAGTTCCGACAATCATGCCGATAAGCTGTATCCATGGTTTGTGACAGTTATCTATCACCAGTCCGGCAATGACTGCCATGACGATAAATCCAATGATATATCCACCTGTAGGACCTGCCAGCTTCGCAGGACCGCCAGTGAATCCGGAAAATACCGGAAGTCCCACGAACCCCATTAACAGATAGATCAGATAACTGACGGTTCCCTTTTTCCATCCAAGAAGATACAGAGACAGATATATTGCCAGATTAGTGAATGAAATCGGAACTGGACCGATTGGAATAGATAGTGGGGCAAGAATACAGGTAACGGCTGCCATCAGTGCGGTCATGGTTATATCGTAAGTTTTACTATGAGGCACGGTAATATTTTGGGTCTGGTTCATGTCAGAATAATCTCCTTTTATATCGTAAGTTTTTGGCGCGGTCGATTAGTGTATTAAGTTCATCATTCGGGGTGTTTAAAATAGCGATAGCCTCTTCTCTGGAGAGAACAGGTACTTCTTCATAAAATTTAGAATTCATAATAGTGATGTCCTTCCTGCGATTTTTGTGTATGGATATTACTTTAACATATAAAAGGACAAAATGTCAACTGAATATAAAGAAAGGTTTACGATCTGCGCTGGGTACGGAGTGAGCAGTAATTCTACATTTTATGATTTATTTGATAGTATGAGAAGTATGATGTAAGAGCATTCGGAAATACACATATATAGTATTAAAAACTATATTAAATAGTTTTTCTTGACAAGAATGGAATTTATGATATACTTTGAATATCAAAATATTTTAAAGACAAATAAAATATCAAAACAAGAACAGGAGAAAAACAGATGAAGAATTTTAAAATAGGAGATAAAATCACAAGAATTCCACTGATTCAGGGTGGAATGGGAGTTGGCATCAGCCTGGGAAGACTTGCCGGATCTGTTGCGAAAGAAGGCGGTGTTGGTATTATATCTACGGCGCAGATCGGTTACAGAGAAGCAGATTTTGATAAAAATCCGGCAGCAGCTAATGAGAGGGCAATCGGCAGTGAGATGAAAAAAGCCCGTGCAATTTCACCGGATGGAATCATAGGATATAACATTATGGTCGCATTGAAAGAATATTCATCCCACGTAAAAGCAGCTGTAAAGGCAGGCGCAGATATCATCATATCCGGTGCAGGGCTTCCTACAGAGCTTCCGGAACTGGTCAAGGGCAGTCTGACAAAGATTGCTCCTATTGTTTCCACAGATAAATCTGCAAAAGTAATCCTGAAATATTGGGACAGAAAATATAAAAGAACAGCAGATCTGGTAGTTATCGAAGGACCGCAGGCAGGCGGCCATCTTGGTTTTCATAAAGATGAACTGGAAAAATATACAGAAGAATCTTACAGCGAAGAGATAAAGAAAATAATTGCAACGATAAAACTCTATGCAGAGAAATATCAGACAGAAGTTCCCGTAATTGTAGCCGGTGGAATCTGCGATAAAGAAGACGTGCAGAAAGTAGCTGCGTTGGGAGTGGATGGAGTCCAGGTAGCTACCCGTTTTATAACAACAGAAGAATGTGATGCAGATATCCGGTACAAAGAAGCGCACTTAAATGCCAGAAAAGAAGATATTGCCATTGTAAAAAGCCCTGTAGGAATGCCTGGACGTGCAATTATGAACAAATTTATGAAACGTGTGATGAGCGGTGAACAGATATCACACAGCCCATGTCATGGATGCCTGGTAAAATGCAGCCCAAAAGAAATTCCATATTGCATTACAGATGGCCTGATCAATGCAGTAAAAGGAAATGTGGATGATGGATTGTTGTTCTGCGGTGCGAAAGCATGGAAAGCAGACCGGCTGGAGACAGTGCAGGAAGTGATTAGTGAGTTGTTTTAACCGAATCAAGTAAGTCCCCTGCTTCAATTGCGAGAAGCAATAAGCAGTGGGTGGGACTTGCTTGTATCGAGGAGGAGTGCAAGCTCCTTCTGATAAACTGCGGAGCAGTTATTCGGTTATGAGCAAGTAGCGAAGCGGATTGCGAATATCCGCTTGACTCTGTGTTTACGAGTCCGGCAATTACCCATTTGTAATTTTATTTATAAAGACTGACAATAACTTGTTTTGCCTGTTGCTTCATGTTAAACTAAATAAAATGAGTAACGGATAGACGAGAAGTCTGCCTGATACATGGTTTTCAGATGGAGGTGATCACTTTGAGACAGACGGTATCCCTGGGAGCGCAGGATTTTGCATACATCAGAGAAAATAACTGTTTTCTTGTAGATAAAACTGGAATTTAAAGTATGCGAAGCTGGAGAACCTACATTGGAAGACACTGTAAAAGCGGCAAAAAAACAAATACAGGATAAATATTATATTAGTGAACTGGAGGCAAGAGGAATAAAACAGGAGAGAATACGGTGCTACGGTTTTGCTTTTCAGGGGAAAAAGGTATTAATAGGTTAAAAAGAACTCCATGACATGACAGTAGGAATCATAGGAAACCGTAAGATTGGTGAGACAGTAATTTGGAATCTGTCTGGTCTTGGTTGTAAGATATTACCAAAGGAATACAAAAGGAGAAGATGAAGTATGAAAGCGGTAATTGCAATCGATTCTTTAAAAGGAAGCTTAAGCTCTATGGAAGCTGGCTATGCCATTGCTGACGGAATCCGCAGAGTTCATGGACAGGATGCGGAAATCGTAGTAAGACCTCTGGCAGACGGAGGAGAGGGAACTGTCGAGGCATTGGTAAGCGGTATGAGTGGAGTTACACAGAATGTAATGGTAACAGGACCTCTTGGAATTCCGGTAAATTGTGAGTATGGAATCATTGAAAGCAGTCATACAGCAGTAATTGAAATGTCAGGCGCAGCGGGAATCACCCTTGTTCCGGATGAAAAAAGAAATCCGCTTTACACGACGACTTATGGAGTTGGTGAAGTGATCAAAGATGCGATTGCCAAAGGATGCAGACGCTTTATCGTAGGAATTGGCGGCAGTGCGACCAATGATGGTGGAGTTGGAATGCTTCAGGCGTTAGGATATGGATTTCTTGATAAAGAAGGAAAACAGGTTCCTTTTGGGGCGAGAGGACTTGAGGTATTGGAAGAGATTACAGATGAATATGTACTTCCTGAATTGGCAGAATGTGAGTTCCGGGTTGCCTGTGATGTCACCAATATTCTTTGCGGAGAGAATGGCTGCAGTGCTGTGTATGGACCACAGAAAGGTGCAACTCCGTCTATGATCATGCAGATGGATAACTGGCTGAAACACTATGCCAAACTGGCTGAAAAGAAATTTACAAAAGCCAATGCAAATCAGGCGGGAACAGGTGCAGCAGGAGGACTCGGTTTTGCATTCTTAAGTTTTACAAATGCGGTTCTGGAGTCGGGAATTAAGATTGTGTTAGAAGAAACCTGTCTGGAAAAATATATGGAAAATGCAGATATTGTAATTACAGGAGAAGGCAGATTAGACGGACAGACAGCGATGGGAAAAGCCCCTGTCGGAGTAGCGCGTCTTGCAAAAAAACATGATATTCCTGTCATTGCTTTCGCAGGAAGCGTTACAAAAGAAGCAGTTGCATGTAATCAGAACGGAATCGATGCCTTCTTCCCGATTCTCAGAGGGGTGGTAACATTAGAAGAAGCCATGAAACCTGAAAATGCAAAAGCTAATATGACAGATACTGTGGAACAGGTATTTCGTCTGATGAACATGGGGGAGGAAGTAAAGTAAAAAAGTTTCGGAGAACCTGGGCGACAGGTTTGTCCGAAACTTTTTTTGATGCTTAGATTGTAATTACGTAAGCTCTGTTTCCTTTATAATAAGGGCGTCCGTCCACGCCGCTTAGATCATAGCTCATTCGATAATATCTTTCAATATTTCCGGTGCCCTTGGCCCAGTTTGGATCACAGACTGCGCCTTTTATTTCTGCCCATCCATGTCCGCCGGAGGAAATAACTTTGGCTTCGAATCCAACAGCATTTGCAAGGTAAGCGAATGCGGATGCGAAAGCAAAGCAGTCGCCATGTCCTCGATAGAACATATCCTCTGCATAGCTGACATCCCAGTTTGAATAATAATAGCGGAAATCATAGTCGTTGCCGGTTCCGCCGTATCCGTAGCTGACTGCCTTCAGATAGCATCTCCACAATTTTTCCGGTTTGGACATATTTTTCTTTGTCACATGATGCATTACCTGATTGGCGGTAACCATGAGATTTAGTTTTCGTTTTTCTTCACTGTTATAGCGGGCCTTTCCACTTTTTGTAAGATAAATGCCATTAACACGCTGGGAAGTTACCATGGAAGCAGCACTTCCGCTGCGAATCTGGAAGAAATAATAGTCGCCTTTTATTTTCTGCCAGCCATTCTGCTGGATTCCTTTTTCATTAAAGTAGTATTTCTTTCCGCGGATCGTGACGAATCCCTTTACAGTATGTCCGTTTTCATCATAATAGTAGATATTTCCACTGGGCTTGCGGTTGAACTTGTCGCGGTATTTCGATGCTGCAAAAACTGAAGCTGAAAAGAAAAGGGAGCAGCAGATAGCAATAAAAATTGCAGAGATTGAAAATACTTTTAGCTTTTTCATAAGATACCTCCGTTGTCTGAGTGATTAAGTGGACCATTTCGCCCGCCTGTATGAAACAGGTTTTTGACGCGCTTGTTTCTGATAAAACAGATTATTTCAGAAGAATTACTTGTCTCAATTATAAGATATAAACTATTATATAAGACAATTTGGCTTCGTGCAATAATAAATAAAATAACGGCTGCTATTTGCTGTGTATCCGGTAACGAATAAAAATTATTCATGAAAATCCCAAGGTGAGGGCTGTTGCGCGGATACAGTTTGTGGTGTATAATTAAACGCAATAGGCTTTGTGACGTTACTGGTACATCATTTTCAAAATAACTATGTATTGGTCATAAAGCGAACAGCAGCTTAGTAATTTAAGCAAGGATATAAGGTGGACAATTTTGAAAAAGACGATAGAAGAACTATTAAGCGGAAAATTCAGACATGAGCAGCCACAGCTCCTTTTTTCACAGGATAAGATAGAAGTAACGCTGAAAGCGGGAGAAGTGTATAAAGGAGAACTGTATTTCGGAACAGAGGATAACGAAAAGATCAGAGGATATATTACTTCTTCCAACAGGCGTGTTGTACCTGGAACAGAGAAGTTTTCGGGGACGACTGTGAGACTGCAGTATGGGATTGACGGTATGGGAATGCGTCCTGGAGAGAGACACGAAGGATGGATTTGTTTTACTACGAATATTGGAGAATATAAGCTTCCATTTGTGATTCAGGCAGAGAAAACAGAACTTAAGAGCATAGCCGGTGAAATACCGGATATGGATACGTTTGTCAATATTGCGAAAGACGATTTTAAAGAAGCATACCGTATTTTTACAGATCATAAATTTGAACTTCTTTTAAAAGATGCCGGCAGGAAGGAGAAAGCCCTTTATAAAGGACTTTCCAAACAGCCTGTGACATTTCAGAATGTAGAGGAATTTCTTGTTGCGACGGGCAGGAAGGAAGCTGTAAAAATTGAATTAAAGGCAGACCATAACAGCTTTTATGATATTAATGAATCTGTACGTGAATCATTTGCTGTAAGAAAGAACGGATGGGGACATCTCAGACTGGACGTTGAGGCAAAGGGAGATTTTCTGGAAGTTACCAGACATGTGGTTACAGATGAAGATTTCATTGGCAGCTACTATCAGGTAGAATATGTGATACACAAAGAGAAGCTCAAAAAAGGATGCCAGTTTGGTGAGATCATTGTAAAGAGTCCTTATCAGCAGCTGGTCTATCAGATTACCGCATCAATGGAGCCGCAGGTGCAGCTTAAGACAGAGATTCATGTCAAACGCCACAAGCTGGAACTGATGCGGGATCTGTTGGAATATTCCTGTAAGAGAATGGATGGTAAGACCTGGATCGGCAGTAGCAGATTTGTACTTAATCAGCTGAAGGAAGAGGGCTGTGATTATCCGGAATACCAGATGTATGAAGCATATATTCTTCATATGGAAGGAGAGGAAGAACAGGCAAAGGAAATCCTTAAGAAATTTAAACATCAGAATTTTTCCAGGGAGAATCTGGAACTGGCAGGAGTATATCTCTACCTTTGCGTTCTTACCGGATTGCATAAAGACAGAGAACAGGCGGCAAGACGTCTGCGCAGCTTTTTTTTACAGAAAGAGGATAGTTTCCTGCTCTTTAAACTCTGGCAGGAAGTAACTGTTGAAGAGAAAGGTTCTTCATCAAGACTTGTATTTATGATGGAAGAACTTTTTGAGAAGGGATGCAGAAGTCCTTTCCTGTATCTGGAAGCATGGAATTACATCAGCAGTGATACTTCACTTCTCCACAGAATGAGCAGTTTCTGGACACAGGTGTTCTTGTTTGCAGGAGAGAAAGGTCTTCTGACGGAAGAACTTGTGATGAGATTTGCCTATCTTACAGGATATGAGAGAGAGTTTAACACAAGTATGTACAGAGCACTGGCGATGGGTTATGATGCTTTTGAATCAGATGATACCCTGGAAGCTATCTGCAGATATATCATGCTTGGAAACCCAAGAAAACAAGAGTATTTCAGATGGTTTTCACTGGCAGTGGAGAAGGGAATCCGCCTGACGAGATTATATGAGTATTATGTGGAGACTATGGACACTTCCTATCAAAGAGAACTCCCGAAACCTCTTTTGATGTATTTCACATATAATAACACATCACTTGGTGATGATAAAAAAGCATTTATTTATGCAAGTATCGTGGGTAACAGAGGACGTCAGCCACAGACATATGCGGATTACAGCGATCACATGAAGGTCTTTGCCATGCGTAAGGCAAAAGAAGGAAAGATGAATGAGAACTATGCGGTTCTTTATCAGGAATTTTTAAGTAATCCAAAAACAGAGGGACAGGCCTCTCTGATTGCCGGAAAGATGTTTACGAACAGACTTTACTGTGATGACAAGAAAATACGATATGTGATCGTACGTCATGAGCAGCTTCGGACAGAAGAAATCTATCCATGTATGCAGGGTGTGGCATATCCGAGAATTTATACGGATGATGCTGTGATCCTGTTTCAAGACGCAAACCAGAGACGATATGCTTCAACAGTAGATTATAATATCAAGAAACTGTTTGATGAACGGGAATTGATAGATAAGGTTCTTGCCTTTGATATAGAAGAACCGGGACTGGTGCTTCACTGTAGTGAGAATACCGAAGCCAGTCAGGATAATCTGAAAGCATTCCAGAAGATTCCGGATACAGAGGAATTCTCAGACGAATACCAGAGAGCTGTCAGAGAGAAACTACTTTCTTACTATTCAGAACATATCAAAGATGATGTGACGGATGAGTATCTGAGAGAAATGGATTACGAAAAATATGCCCAGGTGGACAGAACAGGGCTTCTGGAAGTGCTGATCGCAAAGGGACTGTATCAGCAGGCAATGGTGGTTGTTTCTAAATTTGGATACGAGGGAATCCGCGTAGAAAGTCAGTTGAAGCTTATCAGCAGAATGCTGACACGATGTGAGATGAAAGAGGATGATGAACTGATTGCACTTGCATCTGATGTTTACAGATATGGAAAATATGACGAAGTGATTCTGAAATATTTGATGGATTACAGATATGGTCCGATAGATGAGCTGATATCTGTCTGGAAAAGTGCACAGGGCTTCGAGATGGATACGTATGAGCTTGAGGAAAAACTCCTTCAGTTACTGATGTTTACAGCTGATTACCGTAAAGAAGGAGAGAAAATCTTTGAAGATTACGTACATCACAGCGGAAAAGAAAACATAGCAGGGGCATATCTTACACAGGTGGCATTTGGAACATTTGTAAGAGAATATCCAATGAGCATTTTCGTGAGAAGTCAGCTGGAGAATGCATATGAACAAAAGAGTCCGGTTGATTTTGTATGCAGTCTTGCACTGTTGGAGGCATATTCAAAGGAGAAGAACCTGAAAGAAAAACAGCTGGAAAATGCCAGAGAAATCCTGCAGGAATGTATAAAAAAAGATATGTGCTTTGCGTTCTTTAAGAAACTTCCGGTATCTATTCTCAGTCCATATCAGCTGGATGACAAGACTTTTGTGGAGTATCATGCAGACCCATCTGCAAAAGTAACCTTATATTATGCATTTGATGCAGGGCTTGGAAATCAGGTGAAATACCAGACAGAGCCGCTCCGCAATCTGTATGAAGGTATTTTTGCGAAGGCGTTCACTTTGTTTTATGGCGAAACTCTGAGATATTATTTCAGATCAGAAGTGGGAGATCAGGTAAATGAAACACAGGAACGCGTGATCACTATGAGTAAGGTTGAGGGTGCTCCTGTGAGCAAGTATCATATGATTAACCAGATGCTTTCTGCACGAAGACTGGATAAGAGTAAGGAAGTGCTTTCTCAGGTAAAGAATTATCTTCGCCAGGAACAGTACGTACAGAATATGTTCGTGATCGAAAAAGAAGAACAGGAACAGATAACCCTGAAACCAGGAGGAACAGATGAACGAAATTCGTGATTTAATCGTTGGAATTGATTTTGGTAAAGAATATTCTCAGATATGTTATTATGACCGCAAGGGAGAAGAGGCAAGATCTCTTTCCATGAAGGCTGGCGGAAATCAGTATGAAGCCCCAAGCTGTGTATGTTACAGACCTGAACAGAAGGATTACTGTGTGGGTTTGGAGGCTGAATACTTTGCCCGCGAAAAGGGCGGAATCATGATTGATGATGTCTATGGAATCTGCGAGAAAAAGGATTTCGTATTGTCAGAAGGAAGAAAGCTTGCACCATGGGAAATTCTTGCACAGTTCTTGCAGGGAATGCTTAAGTTTCTTGGAGTAGCAGATCTGGTCAAGAATATAAAATGTGTGGCAGTGACACTGCCACATCTGACAGAGATTCAGGTAGAGAATTTCCAGAAGGCATTTGAATCGCTGGGATTTCCACATGAGAAATATATGCTTCTGGATTACGGGGAAAGTTTCTATTACTATGTGTTATCCCAGAAAAGAGAAACATGGAACCGCAGTGTTGCCTGGTATGCATTTAAACCGGACAGCGTATCTTTCCGTAAGATGACGATGAATGGTGCGACAAAACCGGTGACTGTAAAGCTGGAAGAGGCTGTGGAAACAACACTTCCTGCTGACGGACAGGAAAGAGATTCTGAATTCTGTAAATTCGTCCAGAAAACACTTGGAAAAGATTTGTTCTCCAGTATTCAGATCACAGGAGAGGGATTTTCCCAGGACTGGGCAGAACAGTCTGTCAGACTGTTATGTTATCAGAAGCGAAAAGTTTTCTATGGAAATAATCTTTTTGCAAAAGGAGCGTGCTCTGCCGGCAAAGAGAGAACGGAGAATAAGGCATTGAAAGGTTATCGTTTCTTAAGTGATAACCTTGTGATGGCCGATGTCGGAATGGAAATGAGAGTAATGGGATCTCCGACATATTATCCGATGATCGAGGCCGGGAATAACTGGTATGACAGTAAATCATCCTGTGAAATTATTCTTGATGATACAGAGGAACTGGTGTTTACGGTAAGCACTTATGACAGACCGGAGAAGAGAAAAGTAGGTATGATGCTGCCTGGTATTCCTCTGCGCCCGAATAAAACGACCAGACTTTTACTGGAATTACAGTATATTTCAGCAACAGAATGTAAAGTGACAGTAACCGATCTGGGATTTGGAGAATTGTTCCCTTCCAGCGGTAAGACCTGGACAGAGACAGTGGAATGGTAAAGGAGATGGACGAATGAGCGGATATATTTTATGCCAGACAAAAAAAGCAGAACGTCCTTATTATATAGAGAACATCAGTATGAATATCTATTCTATAGAGGAACTGTGCTATTATCTTTATCATAATCTTTACCTGGCTGACCATACGATATTTAATGAAGAATTATGCAGCTGGATCCGGGACGAACTGGAACTTCCACATCTGGCAGCGAAACTGAAACAGAATCTGGAGAGAAATGTAAGTATAGAAGATATGGTTTATCCGATTTTCAAAGAAATCAATTATCTGACATACGAAGAGATGAAGAGTTTTAACATCTGTCTTGCAGATTTTGGAAAAGAACGCCAGGCAGTCCGGCAGAAGAGAAAAGGAGATGCTCTGGTAGAGAATGGAATGTATGTAAATGCAATCCAGGTGTACCAGAAGATTCTGGAAAGAGATGACCTGAATCAGCAGAGAAAAGGTTTTGCGGCTGCAGTGAGATATAACCTTGGCTGTGCGTACAGCTACCTTTTCCAGATGGAGAAGGCACAGGAATGTTTTTTGCAGGCATATAAAGAGAGCCAGTCGGCAGAAGCGCTGAAGGCGTATGTGACAACGTATGCCAGCATTCACGATAAGACGGACTATGATAAAGTCATGGAAGAACTTGGCGTGGATGATAAAGTAAAGAAAGATATCAAAGAGGAAATCCAGGAGTCTATGAAGACGTTTGCAAGTGTACCCGAGAAGAAGATAGATGAAGAAAATCTGGATGCACTTCTGGAGAAACTTATGAAAGAATATCACAGAAGTACGGGATCGTGACAGGCAGTGCTTTCAATGACTGAGAATCATCCTTTGTACAATAATGATGTAAGGTGAGATAATGAAAAGTGCCAGTAACGTTACTGTTCACAGGTAGTATCCCGCGAGGTGTTTTTTGTGAGCGAAGGTCACAGAAAACCCGAGACATACCGCGCGAATTTATGCGAATAGCATAAATTCTGTGCATCGCGAAGCGTGTTACTGAGAACACAGTGAACAGTAACCCAGTAACTTGCGCTTGACAGGAGTGGATGGGTGTGTTAGGATTAAAACATACTTTCACATGGTAGAGTGGCTGTGTGGTAAATAACAAAACAGATGAAGAGGAGATATTTATCATGAAAAAGAGATCTTTAGCAGTACTCATGGCAGGAGTTATGGCAGCTTCTATGATGACAGGTGTTGTTTCTGTATATGCAGATGCTGACAGCAAGACATTAACTGTAGGATTTGACGCAGAGTATCCTCCTTTCGGATATAAAGACGATAATGGAGATTATGTTGGTTTCGACCTCGATCTTGCACAGGAAGTATGTGACAATCTCGGATGGGAACTTGTAAAGAAACCAATCAACTGGGATTCTAAGGATATGGAGCTGAATTCTGGTTCTATCGACTGTATCTGGAATGGATTCACAATCAATGGACGTGAAGATGATTATACATGGTCTGATCCATATCTGAATAATGAGCAGGTTATGGTTGTAGCTGCTGATTCTAAGATTGAGAAATTAGACGATCTGGCAGGCAAGAATGTTGTTGTTCAGGCAGCTTCCGCAGCACTGGATGCTTTAAACAGCGATGATAATAAAGATCTGACAGCAAGCTTTGGATCACTGACAGAGAACCCTGATTATAATACAGCATTTATGAATCTGGATTCCGGTGCGGCAGATGCGATTGCAGTTGACATCGGTGTTGCCAAATATCAGCTTTCTCAGAGAGAAGAAGGTAAATACTTAATCCTTGATGAGCCAATCCAGAGCGAGCAGTACGGAATCGGCTTCAAGAAAGGCAATGATGAACTGAAAGACACTGTATGGGCTGAAGTTCTTAAACTTTATGACGCTGGCGAAGTTGACAAACTGGCAGAGAAATACGAAGTTGCAGATATGCTTTGCATTGGAAGTGATGATGAAGAATCCGCAGACAAGAAAGATGATGCAGCAGAGGAAGATACTTCTGAGGCTGAGACTTCTGAAGAAGATACAGCAGAAGATGCGGAATAAAAAATATTGTTCATGAAGTGAATGATAAAGGTGATTGTTTACGGAGTGAATGGTAGCTGATAAAGATACAAGAGGACAGACTTGTACAGAGCTGTCTGTATTATAAAAGGAATGGAGGGTACATTTTGTGCACCCTCTTTTCTTACTGTACATGAGAAATTTCTTAGGAGGAAAAGATATGTCTTTAAGTGTAATGCTGCAGCAGCTTGCCAGTGGTATGGTAGTTTCTGTGGAGATCTTTGTAGTGACATTGATTTTTTCACTTCCACTGGGACTTCTGATCTGCTTTGGCAGAATGGCTAAGAATCCGGTGATTCGTGGAATCGTGTCTGCCTACATATCTGTTATGAGAGGAACGCCGTTAATGCTGCAGTTGATGGTTGTATATTTCGGACCGTATTTTATTTTTGGAATCCGTATTTCTATGGGATACAGCCTGATCGCTGTATTTATCGCGTTTAGTATTAACTATGCTGCATATTTTGCAGAAATCTACAGAGGTGGAATCGAATCTGTCTCGGCAGGACAGTATGAGGCTGCGAAGATTCTTGGATACAGTAAGGTACAGACTTTCTTCAGAATTATTCTGCCGCAGGTGATAAAGAGAATTCTTCCGTCTGTGACAAATGAGGTTATCACATTGGTAAAGGATACGTCCTTAGCTTTCGTTGTGGCGGTCGCCGAAATGTTTACGATTGCAAAGCAGATCGCAAGTGCGCAGACAACGATGATGCCATTTGTGATCGCGGCAGTTTTCTATTTTATCTTTAATCTTCTGGTTGCAATCGTGATGGATAAGATTGAGAAGAAGTTAAACTATTATCGCTGATCAGAAAGCTTACCTGTTCATAGGAAACCTTTCTGAATCACCGGGCGCGGAGTGAACGTTACTGTTCACTCCGTTCTCAGTAACGTAGCCAAAATTCATTCCAAATTGCCTGCGGCAATGGAATTTTGGCTTGTATGTCTCGGGATTTTGGCATTTTCATGCCAAAACACCTCGCGGGATAGTAGCGTGTGAACAGTTACGAGTGAACAGTAATGAAGTATCATATTTGAGAGGAATACTTGACATGGTATTATTTGAAATGAAACACATAAAAAAGAGTTTTGGAAGTCTTGAAGTGTTAAAGGATATTTCGCTTCAGGTAGAAGAGGGAGAAGTATTAAGTATTATCGGTCCGTCAGGTTCCGGTAAATCTACACTTCTTCGCTGTGCAACAGGACTCGAAACACCGGATAGTGGTGAGATCGTCAAGCAGGGAGATGTGGGACTGGTATTCCAGAATTTCAATCTTTTTCCACACTTTTCCGTATTAAAAAATATTACAGATGCGCCGATCAGAGTACAGAAGAGAAAGAAAGAAGAAGTATATGCGCAGGCAAGAGTGCTGCTGAAACAGATGGGACTTGCCGACAGAGAAAATGCATATCCATTCCAGCTTTCCGGTGGACAGCAGCAGCGAGTTTCCATTGCGCGTGCATTATGCATGAATCCAAAGATTCTGTTTTTTGATGAGCCTACATCGGCGCTTGATCCGGAGCTTACAGGAGAGATTCTTAAAGTTATCAAGGATCTGGCGGCAGAGCACATTACTATGGTAATCGTTACCCATGAGATGACATTTGCGAGAGATATTTCCGATCATATTATTTTCATGGATAAAGGACTGATCGCTGTTGAAGGAAGTTCGCAGGAGGTATTTGCGTCAGAACATGCCCGAATGAAAGAATTTCTTGGCAAATTCCATCAGGGATGAGTTTTTTGTGGTTGCTTTTAGAAGAATGATGTTATATAATTTCAACGTACGCAGTGAAAAAACTTAAAGCTGTGTATTGAAGCGAAATAAAAAGGATAAAAATCCTATTAAGAAACAGGAGAGTGAAGATGAGTACAGACAGATATGTAAGTCCTTTATCAGAACGTTATGCCAGCAAAGAAATGCAGTATATTTTTTCTCCGGATATGAAATTCCGCACATGGAGAAAACTCTGGATCGCACTTGCCGAGACAGAGAAAGAGCTTGGTCTTAACATTACACAGGAGCAGATCGATGAACTGAAAGCACATGCAGAGGATATCAATTATGACGTTGCCAAAGAACGAGAACGTCAGGTACGTCATGATGTTATGTCTCACGTATATGCATACGGTGTACAGTGCCCTAAGGCAAAAGGAATCATCCATCTGGGAGCAACCTCCTGTTATGTAGGTGATAATACAGATATTATTGTAATGACAGAGGCATTAAAGCTTGTTCGCAAGAAACTGGTCAATGTTATTGCTGAACTTTCTGCTTTCGCTGATAAATATAAAGAACAGCCGACTCTGGCTTTCACACATTTCCAGCCTGCACAGCCGACAACAGTTGGTAAACGTGCAACACTCTGGACACAGGAATTTCTTCTTGACCTGGAGGATCTGGAGTATGTTCTTGGAACAATGAAACTTCTCGGATCTAAGGGAACAACCGGAACACAGGCAAGTTTCCTGGAACTCTTTGACGGAGATCAGGAGACTATCGATAAGATTGATCCGATGATCGCGAAGAAGATGGGATTCAAGGAATGCTATCCGGTATCCGGACAGACATATTCCCGTAAGGTAGACACTCGTGTGGCTAATATTCTTGCAGGAATCGCAGCAAGTGCGCACAAGATGTCAAATGATATCCGTCTTCTCCAGCATCTGAAAGAAGTAGAAGAACCATTTGAAAAATCCCAGATCGGATCTTCTGCAATGGCTTATAAGAGAAATCCGATGAGAAGTGAGCGTATTGCGTCCCTTTCACGTTATGTGATGGTAGATGCCCTTAATCCGGCTATCACATCCGCTACTCAGTGGTTTGAGAGAACTCTGGATGACTCTGCAAACAAGCGCCTGAGTATTCCAGAAGGATTCCTTGCAATTGACGGAATTCTGGATCTCTGTCTGAATGTTGTAGATGGACTGGTTGTTTATCCGAAGGTTATCGAGAAACACATGATGGCTGAGCTTCCGTTTATGGCTACAGAGAATATCATGATGGACGCTGTAAAAGCAGGTGGTGACCGTCAGGAACTTCATGAGCGTATCCGTGAGCTTTCTATGGAAGCAGGTAAGACTGTAAAAGTAGAGGGTAAGGATAACAATCTGCTCGAACTGATCGCGGCAGATCCTGCATTCAACCTTTCTCTGGAAGATCTTCAGAAGTCCATGGATCCTAAGAAATACATCGGACGTGCCAAAGAGCAGACTGAGAGATTTGTGAATGAAGTAGTTCAGCCGATTCTGGATTCCCATAAAGAACTTCTGGGAGTTAAAGCTGAGATTAATGTCTGATATATAGACACGATCGTAATAAAAAAGATAAAATGTTGCTGTGCCGGGATCTTTATGACCCCGGTGCTGTTATGCAAAAAACAGGAGGAAAATATATAATGGTAAAAGCAGTTGTTGGTGCTAACTGGGGAGACGAAGGTAAAGGTAAGATTACCGATATGCTCGCTGAAAAAGCTGATATTATCGTAAGATTTCAGGGTGGTGCAAACGCAGGCCATACAATCGTAAATAACTATGGTAAATTTGCTCTTCATACTCTGCCATCAGGTGTATTCTACAATCACACTACAAGCGTGATCGGAAACGGTGTTGCACTGAATATTCCGGTATTTTTTAAAGAGTACAATGAAGTAGTAAGCAGAGGTGTTCCGGCTCCGAAGATTCTTATCTCCGAGAGAGCGCAGATGGTTATGCCATATCATATCCTTTTTGACCAGTATGAAGAAGAGCGTCTGGGTGGTAAATCTTTCGGATCTACTAAATCCGGTATTGCTCCTTTCTATTCTGACAAATATGCAAAAATCGGTTTCCAGGTAAGCGAACTTTTTGATGAAGAACATCTGAAAGAAAAACTTACAAGTGTATGCGAAACAAAGAATATTCTTCTTGAGCATTTATATCACAAACCACTCCTTAAGGTGGATGAACTGTTTGCAGAACTGATGGAATATAAGAAAATGGTTGAGCCATATGTATGTGATGTTTCCCTGTATCTGTGGAACGCATTAAAAGAAGGTAAGGAAGTGCTTCTTGAGGGACAGCTTGGTTCTCTGAAAGACCCGGATCACGGAATTTATCCGATGGTTACTTCTTCCTCCACCCTGGCAGGATACGGTGCAGTAGGAGCTGGTCTTCCACCATACGAGATCAAACAGATCGTTACTGTATGTAAAGCATACTCAAGTGCAGTAGGAGCAGGTGCATTCGTTTCTGAGATCTTTGGTGAAGAAGCAGATGAACTGAGAAGACGCGGTGGTGACGGCGGTGAATTCGGCGCTACTACAGGTCGTCCGAGACGTATGGGATGGTTTGACTGTGTTGCTTCTAAATACGGCTGCCGTCTTCAGGGAACAACAGATGTTGCTTTCACAGTTCTGGATGTTCTTGGATACCTTGATGAGATTCCGGTATGCACAGGATATGAGATCGACGGTAAAGTAACTACAGATTTCCCGACTACTACACTGCTTGAGAAAGCAAAACCGGTTCTGGAAACTCTTCCGGGATGGAAATGCGATATCCGTGGAATCAAGAAATATGAAGATCTCCCGGAGAACTGCAGAAAATATGTTGAGTTCGTAGAGGAACATATCGGATTCCCGATTACAATGATTTCTAATGGTCCGGGACGTGACGATATTATTTACAGAAATAAATAAAAATGACTATACGCCGGGGAGTTTCTCCGGCGTGTATTTTATACAGAGATATGTGGCAAAGAGGATTGCCAGTATTTGTTTGAGATAAATCAGGAGGATTATGAAGAAAGATAATAACAAATTAAAGAAAGCAGGTGCATGGATTGCAATCGTAATCCTGCTTCTTGCCTGCTGTTTACCAATGTTTTTTGCATTTGGAAGCGGGGAGAATTCCCAGAACTATTTTAAAGCCTCTCTTGCAGTGGCTATCATGGTTCCCATACTTGCCTATGCAATATGGATGGTGTATAAGCTATTGAATAAAAATAAGAAAGTGGTGGAATCTGATATGGAAAATATTATTTTTGATGTAGGTAAAGTTCTTGTAAAATTTGAATGGGAAAAATATCTGGACAGTTTTGGATTCCCGAAAGAGAAAAGAGACAAGATTGCGAAGGCGGTTTTTGAGAGTGAAACCTGGAATGAAAGAGACAGAAGCAGTGAAGATGAGCAGTATTACGTGGATAAGATGATAAAAGATGCACCGGAATATGCAGATGATATCCGTGAAGTAATGCGCCGCTCCGGTGAAACAATTGAGAGAATGGATTATGCGGAAACCTGGGTACGATATCTGAAAGATAAGGGATATCATGTCTATATTCTTTCAAACTATGCAACTTATACACTGGAAAAAACAGAGGAAGAACTTACATTTCTCAAATATGTAGACGGAGCAGTATTCTCCTGCCAGGTGAAACAGATCAAACCGGAGCCGGATATCTATCAGACACTCATCAAACGTTATAATCTTGATCCGCAGAAATCTGTATTTCTGGATGACAGAAAAGAAAACTGTGAAGCAGCACGTAAACAGGGAATTCATGCGATTCAGTTTGAGTCTTTCAAACAGGCAGCAGCAGAACTGGAGAAGCTGGGCGTGAAATAAAATTCACCAAAAATACAAAGAATATGGTTTGTATTTTTATGAAAAAGATGGTATAATAATAAAGCTTGTGAGAGGAAAATTTTCCACATGTTTCCACACAGGCATAATACCTATGAAATATTGGAAAAGAGGATTAAAGGAAATGAGCGATAAAACAATCTTAGAGCAGTGGCGTTCCATCGCCTATGATCAGCAGGCAGACCGTAATAAACTTCAGAGATTTTGGGCAAATTATTTTAATATTGAAAAAGGAATTTATGAGCAGCTTCTTACTAATCCGGACGAGGTAGTAACCGGTACAGTTAAAGAACTGGCTGAGAAATATGGACAGGAAGTTCTGACAATGGTTGGTTTCCTTGATGGAATCAATGACAGTTTAAAGATTCCGAACCCGATCGAGACAATGGATGAGAACACAAAAGTTTCTCTGTGTTTCGACAAAGAACTTCTTTACAAGAACATGGTAGATGCAAGAGCTGACTGGCTGTATGAACTGCCACAGTGGGATGCAATTTTCACACCTGAGAAGAGAAAAGAACTGTATCTTGAACAGAAGAAATCAGGAACAGTTGTAAAAGCTAAGAAAATCGGACGTAACGATCCGTGTCCATGCGGAAGCGGTAAGAAATATAAATACTGCTGCGGAAAGAATGCGTAAGCATCCGAATCTGGAATATATTATCGTGCTTGGTGCCCATGTAGAAGGCACTCGGCTTACATTAGCCCTTCTGGAACGCACCAGGAGGGCTTTGCAATATCTGGAAGAGAATCCTGATACGAAAGCTGTATTATCAGGTGGAAAAGGTGAGGGAGAAGCAATTACGGAAGCTCAGGCAATGTGTAATTATCTGACAGAGCATGGAATTACCAGAGACCGTCTGATCTTAGAAGAAAAATCCACCAGTACGACAGAGAACCTGAGATTCAGTCTGGCATTGATCGGTCTGGATCATTCAGTGGGAGTTGTCACGAATAACTTTCATGTATTTCGCGGAACAGCTATCGGCAGAAAATGTGGATGCAAAGAAATTTATCCGATTCCTTCCAGATACCGTTCCTGGAGACTACTGATATATATTCCAAGGGAAATTCTTGCAATTATAAAAGATAAAATAATGGGAAATATGTGAATTTAGAAAATTCAGAGGTAAAATAATACGGAAAAAACAGTGTAATAGTTAATTGAAAAACGTCATAAAATGATATTATCCCTAATCGGAGTTTATATCATTTTATGACGTTTTTTATCTTTAAAAACTGCTATATTTCAAAACAAAATGAAATATATAAGAATCATGTTTCTATTAGACGATTTTTATAGCCTATAATAAAAAGGATTATTTTACAGAAAAATATTTTTCTTTAATGATGGAAACAGGCATATCCTGTCCTGTCCAGATTTTAAATGCTTTTGCACCCTGGTGAAGAAGCATATACATTCCGTTGAAAGTTTGGCAGCCGGCAGCCTTGGCCTCCCTGAGAAGTCGGGTTTCCTGCGGCTCATAGACAACATCAGCTACTACAAGTCCCGGACGGAACAAAGATGTGTCTTTGATGATTGTATCGTCAATATCAGGAACCATACCCACAGAAGTTGCATTGATCAGCAGATAACTCTGTGCGATGGAATCCTTCAGAGCTGTATGATCGTCATTGTCGAAAAGACAGACCTGGCATCCGGTTTTGGCTGTGAGATTCTCAGCAAATTTCTGAGTACGGTTCCAGTATCTGCTGGTACGGCGTGCGAAGATATGTACGGAACTGGCACCATCCAGAGCAGACTGAGCACAGATTGCCATAGAAGCTCCACCTACGCCCATAACTGTGATATTTTTATTTGTTACATCATGCCCTGCATCACGTACAGACTGCATGAATCCATAGCCATCTGTATTATATCCGATCAGCTTCCCGTTATCGTTTAATACAGTATTTACAGCCCCGATCAGCTGAGCTTCAGGGGAGAGTTCATCAAGAAGTTCTACAATCTTATTCTTATTCGGCATGGTAAGGTTAAAGCCTCGAATGCCGCAAGTCCTTAATCCTGCAACTGCCGCAGGAAGTGTCTCTTCATTTACATCAAAACACAGATATACATAGTCAAGCTCGAGAAGTCTAAATGCCTCATTGTGCATTAAGGGCGAAATACTGTGTGCCACAGGGCTTCCTAAAAGCGCAGTAAGACCTGTATGACCTGTAATTGTACTCATGTTAAAATCCTCCGTTTTATTTTAATATCATAAAAATCACCCATGTAATACATAGAAATTATCTATCATTTTATTCTAAGTTAAATCATATGTCAAGAAAACCAAAGAGAAAATTTCGTCGATTTAATGCGATAAATTATAAGCCTCAGATACACTCTTTTGACAAAATTCGCACAGATGATTCCGTATAATGAGTAGTACTTACCGAAGTAAAGGAGAAGCCGGAAAATGAAAATAGACAGATTGCATTAGACAGCAGGGGAATGTGGCTGGCGCGAGAAAGAAACAGTATCGGACGGAGGCAGGAAATGCGTTACGAAATATACATAGATGTGGTTTTCTTTACAAATCTCCTGATAGATTACATATTGCTCAGATTTATAGGAACGTTATTCAAATGCGCGGGAAACAGAAAGCGTGCATTTGCAGGTGCTGTTATGGGGGCGTTATTTTCCTGTGGTATCATATATCTTCGTTTTTATCTGAAGTCTGAAATTTACCTTCCGGCGTTGGTACTGCTGCATGGTGGCTGTGCTGCGGGGATGCTGGTGATCGGATGTAATCTGAAAAAAGGTGGTTTGCTGCTAAAGGCGATTCTTACATTATACTTTGCTGCATTTTTATGCGGAGGATTTTGGGAAGTGATTGCCGGAGAGAATCTGACACCTAAACTGTTTCTGATTCTTGGCACAGCTACATGGTTTGGAAGCGCAGCATGGTCATATCTGGCTGATTCTATAAGAATACGGACAAAGAATATCTACCCGATAACAATATTTTACAGCGGAAAAGGATATTCCTTCTATGGATTTTATGATTCCGGAAATCTTCTCATAGATTCTGTGAGCGGAAAACCGGTATCTGTAGGTACGACAGAGATTTTGTCTGAAATATGTTCAGAAGAAACAGTAAACTGTTTAAAACATCTGAAAGAAAATCCGGAGGAATTAAAAGAAGCCGAAACTGTCGGCCTGAATCCTCATTTTCTATTTTTTTCACAGTATAGGCAGGGAACATGGGATGATGCTGGCTGTCACATTGGAAAAGCTTTGTATTCAGACTCCGACGGAAGTTATCTGTGTGGACAGACCAGTATTTGCGTTTTCATTTGAAACATCCGCTTTTGGTAAGGAATATGACGTACTTTTGAATTCCAGATTACTTTAACGGGAGGGGTTGTGACTATGGGCTGTTATCCATTTCAGGTAGTGTCAAGAATGGTAATGAACCGTTCAGGAGATGTTTTTTATACTGGCGGGAATGATGTGTTACCTGCACCGCTGGAGCCACAGCGTGAGGCATTTGTACTTCAGAAACTTGGAACAGGGCAGGAGGAAGAAGCCAAGTCTGTTCTGATCGAGCATAATTTAAGACTTGTCGTATATATCGCACGAAAATTTGACAATACCGGGGTTGGGGTAGAAGATCTGATTTCAATTGGGACGATTGGACTGATCAAAGCAATCAATACGTTTAATCCTGTTAAGAATATTAAGCTTGCTACCTATGCTTCCAGATGCATTGAAAATGAAATTCTGATGTACCTTCGGCGCAACAGCAAGACTAAGATGGAAGTATCTATAGATGAGCCGTTAAATGTTGACTGGGACGGAAATGAATTGCTGCTTTCTGATATTCTGGGAACAGACGAAGATGTAATTTCCAAACGTCTTGAGGATGAGGTAGAAATCACTTTGCTTGCGAAAGCCATTGGTAAGCTCTCTCCAAGGGAACAGACTATCATACGTCTGAGATTTGGACTGGGAAAGGATAATGGCATGGAGAAAACGCAAAAAGAAGTTGCGGAATATTTTGGGAATCTCTCAGTCGTATATTTCACGACTGGAAAAAAGAATCATGAAAAGATTGAAAAAAGAAATCGTAAAATATGAATGAAACCGCATTGCATATTTTGACACCTGACATTGTCTGTTTGATGTAGTATACTTATTACGAGTATCATTACACAAAGGACGAGAGAATATGGAAATATTAAAAGATTGCTGCCTGTGTCCAAGAAAGTGTCATGCGGATCGGACAGCAGGAAAAACAGGATATTGCGGTATGGATCAGACTGTGCGCGTGGCAAGGGCTGCTCTGCATATGTGGGAAGAGCCTTGTATTTCTGGCAGAAGAGGTTCCGGGGCAGTCTTTTTTACAGGATGTAATCTGCGCTGCTGCTTTTGTCAGAATCGTGATATTGCCATTGGTGACAGTGGTCTTGAGATCACAATAAACAGACTGGCAGAGATATTTCTGGAACTTCAGGAGAAAGGAGCAGCCAATATAAATCTGGTGACAGGAACACATTATATTCCACAGATTATTGCCGCATTGAAAATTGCAAAGGAAAAGGGAATGAATCTTCCTGCTGTTTATAATTGCGGTGGATACGAGAGTGTAGAAGCATTGAAAATGCTGGAGGGATACATAGATGTATATCTGCCAGATTATAAATACGCGCAAAGTGAACTGGCACGAAAATATTCCCATGCGTCGGATTATCCACAAACAGCATTGCGTGCAATTGGTGAAATGCTACGACAGACAGGAAGTGCGCAGTTTGATGAGAATGGTTATATCCGGCGGGGAACGATTGTCCGACACCTTATATTGCCGGGACATACGAAGAATTCAAAAGAAGCGTTGACAGTTCTGCACCAGACATATGGAAACCAGATTTACATCAGTATCATGAATCAATATACACCAATTTTCAAACAAAAGGAGTATACGGAATTAAACAGGCGTGTGACAAAAAGAGAGTATGAAAAAGTTCTGGATTATGCGTTTGAAATTGGAATTGAAAACGGATTCTTTCAGGATGGGGAAACTGCCAGAGAGAGTTTCATTCCGGCATTTGATTATGAGGGAGTCGAAAAAAAACTGTAAAATAAAAAAACTCCCATAAATGGAAGGAGGCCGGTACTTTCGTACCGGCGCGTATGAAAAAGAAAAATATTTATAAGAAAGACTCATCGTCTTTCTAAACATTATTATATCTAATAAATGTGAAAAAAATGTGAACATAATGTAAAAAGAAAAAATATTTTCTCGATATAACTCGCACATCATAAAAAACAATGTATTAAAATTTCCTCCAAGTATCTCTTACAAATAATAACAGCAGTGGGAAGATCTCCAGACGTCCGGCAAGCATATCAAAAGTAAGGATAAGCTTTGAAAACCAGGAGAACATACAGAAGTTTCCGGTAGGTCCGACAAGCTCAAGACCAGGTCCGATGTTGTTAAAGGTTGCTGCGACTGCTGTAAAATTTGTGATCAGTTCAAAGTCATCAAAAGCAATCAGAAAAACAGATGATGAGAAGATCAGCACATACACAATAAAGAAAATATTCGTAGAACGAACGACTTCGTGAGGGATGGCTTTGCCATCCATTTTTATTTTCTTTACGGCGTTAGGATGCAGGAAAATATGCAGTTCCTTTCTGACAGTCTTGCACAGAATCAGGATTCTGGAAACTTTGAAACCACCACCTGTACTTCCGGCACAGGCACCGATAAACATCAGTATCACCAGAATCGTTCGTGAGATTTCCGGCCACATATTGAAATCAGTAGTTGCATATCCGGTCGTTGTGATAATAGAACCAACCTGGAAAGCTGCCTGCTGGAAGGCCCTGGTTGCACTGCCGAAAATATGGTAGATATTGCAGGTGATGATCAGAGTTGCAACGCCGATGATTCCAAAGTAATATCGTACTTCTTCCATTTTGAAAGCCTGGGCAAATTTTTTGGTGATAATAAAAAAGTATGCATTAAAGTTAACACCAAATAAGATCATGAATACAGTAATAACAACCTGCAGATAGGTGCTGTAACTTGCCATACTGTCATTCTTGATACCAAATCCACCGGTACCTGCTGTACCAAAAGCAGTACATATTGTATCAAAGAGCGGCATACCTCCGATCAGAAGTAAAACGATTTGAATAACAGTCATTACAAAGTAGATCGTGTACAGAATCTTAGCGGTTGACTGTACTTTCGGCGCAAGCTTGCTTACGGAAGGTCCAGGACTCTCTGCTTTCATCAGATTCATGTGATATCCACCGGTAAGTGGCAGAAGAGAGAGGATAAAAACAAGAACCCCCATTCCACCGATCCAGTGAGTGAAGCTTCGCCACATCAGCATACAATGAGGAAGTGCTTCCACATTACTCAGAATACTGGCTCCTGTTGTGGTAAATCCGGAAACAGTCTCAAATAAAGCATCCACAGGATTCGGAATACTGTGGCTGATCACAAAAGGAATCGCACCCATAATACTCAGAACGATCCAGCTTAACGCTACGGTTACGAAGCCTTCTTTTGTGTAAAATGCTTTACGTGTCGGTTTCTTGCGCGTGAGCGGAAATCCGATAGCCAGACAGAGAACGATCGTGATCAGAAAAGCAACTCCGGAAGTTTCTTGATAAATCAGGGCGGTAACTGCCGGAAGAAGCATAAAAGCTGCTTCAATCTTTAAAATCATCCCGATAATATAAATAATAATGGAATAGTTCATAATCCGGCTCCTTTATTTTTCCAGAATATCTGTAATATCACGCAGACCCTTGTGAGTAGTTACTATGATTACGGTATCTCCCACCTGAATTGTATCCTGTCCACGCGGAATCTTGACTTTTCCGTTTCGGTTCAGATATCCGACCAGAAGATTCTTTTTCAGGTTCAGTTCAGATAACGGAATGCCAACTACCGGTGAATTCTCGCGGATTGCAAATTCCAGTGCCTCTGCCTGATTATCAAGAATGTGGTAAAGGGTTTCGATATTACTTCCGATACTGTTCTGCATGGCACGCACATACTGCAGGATGTAATCAGCGGTAATATATTTAGGATAAATAACACTTCCAATATCAAGGTTATCAATCACATCATCAAAGGAAAGTCTGTTTACCTTTGCAACCAGTTTTGCCTTTGAAATTGTTTTGGCAAAAAGAGCCAGGAAAACATTTTCCTCATCCATGTTGGTGAGTGATACAAAAGCTTCTGCGCGTGCAAGACCTTCTTCCATAAGAAGAGAACGGTCAGTACCATCACCGTTGATGATCGTTGCCTCTGGAAGCAGGTCACTTAAGGTTTCGCAGCGAGCCTCATTCTTTTCGATAATCTTAACAGAAATGTTCATATCTAACAGAGCTTTTGTAAGGTAATAGGAAATAGTTCCTCCGCCAACGATGATCGCGTTCTTTACCTGATTGGTCTTAAGTCCTATTTTTTTGAAAAAAGCTGCGGCATTTACCGGTGATGCCAGAATAGAGACCATATCTCCATCATGGACAACATAATTACCACCCGGAATAGAAACGCGGTCGCGGCTCTCTACCGCACAGAACAGAACATCACATCTCAGAGTTTCGGTAATCCGTGAAATGGCCATGCCATCCAGATCGAATTCCGGAAGAACCTTGAATTTCAGCATTTCCACACGACCTCTGGCAAAGGTGTCGATCTTGATCGCAGATGGGAAACGCAGAAGACGGGAAATCTCCTGAGCAGCTGCGAGTTCCGGGTTGATGATCATAGTGACACCCAGACGTTTCTTAATAAAACTGATTTCCTTAGCATAAATAGGATTACGGACGCGGGCAATTGTGTGGCAGTGACCTGTTTTCTGCGCAATCAGACAGCACAGCAGATTCATCTCATCAGAGCCGGTTACTGCGATCAGAATATCGGCATTCTCAATTCCTGCTTCCATCAGAGTATTAATGCTGGCACCATTTCCGACGATTCCCATGGCATCAATATCATCCTGAAGAGAGTTGATTACGTTAGAAGAAATGTCTATCAGGGTAATATCAGATTCTTCTTCCTGAAGCTGTTCAGCCAGGGTACGCCCAACCTTACCGCACCCAACAATAATTATTTGCATAATTCCTCCAATAAGGGGGCTGTCACATAAACATTTATATGTGAAACAGCCCCGTTTATATCATATTTTTGTTCTTTTGTTGTTGCTAAAGCAAAGATACTATAGCACTGTTAGGGGTATTTGTAAATATGAAATTTTTGTGATTTATTGGTTACAGTTTATTCTGCAAAGATTGTTATTGTGAATGCAGCGAGCAACAATATTTGTTGTAATTACAAATTGTAATGGAGAACGGGTCACGAATTCAGAAATATGACATAAAATATAGAGTAAACAGACTTATAATTAATGAAAGGAAATGTTTATGGAGAATTATCACATGGGACGTTCATGCGGCCGGCCGTATAACAGAACCTGTGGCATGAACAGACCTCAGCCAGTAGACAGAAAAATGAATGATCAGGGATGTTCCTGTGAAAATAGAGAAAATGAAACCAGAGAGAGCTGTAATTGTATAATGCCTGGAAGTAACGGAAAAAGTCATGAAATGTTTTCTCATTTACAGCATCTGGAATCGGCAATGGCCTATGTACCATGTCAGAAATTTACTGAAAATTATCCTTTAAAATATGCACTGAGTGTGGGAACTGTTTTTCCACAGTTATGTAAGCCATTTTGCGGAAAGAGAGGTGCACGCAGATGAGGCAGAATTGTTCAAGACGGCAGATGCTGGAACGAATCGATCAGGTCAGCTTTGCTGTAAATGATATGCACTTATATCTCGATACACATCCCTGTGATGAAAAAGCACTTGTTTATTGCAGAGAACTTGTGCAGGAACGGAAAAAACTCTTAAAAGAATATGCTGAAATGTTTGGACCTCTCACTATTGACAGTACAGACCAAAGCGAAGAAACCATCTGGAAATGGATGGAACAGCCATTCCCATGGGAAAAGGAAGGAGCGTGCAGATAGTTTATGTGGAATTATGAAAAAAGACTTCAATATCCGGTAAATATCACACAGCCGAATGCAAAAATCGCACAGTATATCATGAGCCAGTATGGTGGTCCTGATGGCGAGATTGGTGCTTCTATGAGATATCTTTCCCAACGATTCACCATGCCAAACCGTATGGCGGCGGCAGTTCTTAATGATGTTGGCACGGAGGAATTGGCCCATTTGGAAATGGTATCTACTATCGTACACCAGCTTACCCGAGATCTCTCTATGGAAGAAATTGAGAAATCTGGATTCGGTCCGTATTATATTGATCATACTGTAGGAGTCTGGCCGCAGGCCGCAGGTGGAGTTCCATTTAATGCCTGTGAATTTCAGAGTAAAGGAGACCCTATTACTGATTTATTTGAGAATCTTGCAGCAGAACAGAAAGCCCGCTCTACTTATGATAATATTCTTCGGGTAGTACGGGATATGCCGGAAATTGCTGATCCGATTAAATTCTTACGTGCGCGCGAGGTGGTACATTTCCAGCGATTTGGTGAAGCACTTCGTTCTATTCAGGAAGAATTGGATGCAAAGAATTTCTACGCATTTAATCCTAGTTTTGATAATCCATGTGCTACATCTTGCGATGGATGCAAATAATCATATAAAAATTGCTATATACAAAGAAGAAAAGTGTTCCGTTTTTGAATGGAACACTTTTCTTTTATATGTTATACTACATGAGAAACAGAATTCAGATGAATAGCCAGGAGGTACTATATAAGATGAAGCTTACAATACTGGGAACCGGAAATGCAAAAGTAACGAAATGTTATAATACCTGTTTTACATTAAACGAGGATAAAGAATATTTTATGATAGATGGCGGCGGTGGAAGCACCATTTTGAAACAGTTGGAAGATGCCGGAATCAGCTGGAAGGATATCCGTACGATTTTTGTTACGCATAAACATATCGACCATCTGCTGGGAATTATCTGGATGCTCCGTATGTATTGCCAGGGAATGGCAAGAGGACAGTTTGATGGTGAAGTAGTAATCTACGGACATGACGAAGTGATCTGCCTTCTGAAGCAGATGTCCCAGATGCTTCTGACTGCAAAAGAAACCAAATACATTGGTGAGAAAGTACATCTGGAAGAAGTAAAAGATGGAGAAGAAAGAATGATTCTGGGACACAAGGTAATATTCTTTGATATTCTTTCTACAAAAGCAAAACAGTTCGGATTTTGCATGGAATATGCAGACGGAAAGAAACTGACCTGCTGTGGAGATGAGCCATATAATGAATGTGAACATAAATATGCAGTGAATAGTACCTGGCTTCTCCATGAGGCATTTTGTCTCTTTTCACAGGCAGATAAATTTAAACCTTATGAGAAACATCATTCCACAGTAAAGGATGCCTGTCAGCTCGCACAGGAACTGAATGTTGACAATCTGATTTTGTATCATACAGAAGATAAAAATATCTCCAGACGAAAAGAACTCTACACAGAGGAAGGAAAACCATATTATAAAGGAAATCTTTTTATCCCGGATGATCTGGAAACCTTTGAATTGTAATATAAACGGATAGTGAATTACAGCCCATACATTGCTGCATATTAAAAATGAAGTGATAATGCTACTAAGAAATACATCCCGCTGTTACTCGCAACGATCACAGGAAACATCATGTCAATGCCATTTCTGAAACTCCTTGACATCGACTTCCCGGAAAGTTTTGTAAAAGACTTCCAGGGACCGAAATTCGGTATCGAAGGAATCCGTAAATATCTTGGAGCAGAGAACAGACCGCTGTTAAACAACATGATCAAACCATGTACAGGATATACTCCTGAAGTTGGTACAAAACTGTTCTTCGAGGCGGCAGCAGGCGGACTTGAACCGATTTTTGACGGAGATGTGAGTAACAGGTATGAGGTGACTGATTTCTGCTGTGAAACGGTAAAAGAGTATTTTGATAACAGAACTTTATAATAGGCTGTAGCCTGTATGAGATGAAAAAATCCCCAGAACATAAGCTCTGAGGATTTTTTATTTAGCGGTTGTCTATTTATCTGCCCCATAATATCTGTCATCGCCGAAGCCAAGGATCAGCATGAAGATTGGCGGTAAGAAGATAAGGCCAATGGCGAATCCTGTGCCTCTGCCGAAGGCTCTTGCAAGCTTAATGCTGTACATAATACTGATGATGACAAGTATGATTTTGATCAGTATGACAAGCATGTAGACTGTTAAGCTTTCGCTTATTTCCAGAGTTCCCTGCAGATAAGAAGATATGATTCCCAGGATGAGAGTCAGCCAGAAATATGCGGGCTGCCATGCGATTTTATAAGAAATATAATCGCCATATATTGGAATAATACTTTTCCATCCGGCCTCTCCTGCTTTGGTAAAGATTCTCCAGTTGGCAATGATCTGCAGAAGCCACCATGCGAATGCAATCATCAGATACATACCGCCCAAGAGCATCAGACTACTGATAGCTATAAGTCCCATTTGTGTGTTCCCCCATTTCTTTTTGTGAGATATGATACATGTATCGTTGGTGTAGAAGCATAGTTGAGAACTATGTTTGTTCTCCTAAAGTATTTATGCTAAATCCATTAAAGCATATTCTCAGTAGTTCGTCAATTATCAAAGAAGATTGTAAATTTTATATTTGATAGCTGACTGTAAAGACCAAAGCTAATGTTCGGCTATAAGTGGGAAAACTATTGTTGCTGTGGCATAAAACATATACTGCCAGTGAATGAAAAGCTGATGAGAAAAGGGTATAATGAGTGTAATAAAGGATGAGTGAATTATAACAATCCTCTAAATGAATTACTGAAGATTGTACATAAGCGAGGTGAAAACTATGGCAGCAATACTTATGAACTACAAAATACCGGGATATTATATATTTTTCATTTGTCTGGCAGTGATTTCCTGTTTTTCTAATCCTGGAATGGTTGTATTAGCGGGCTGTAGGGTTGATAATATTGATCAGGCAGAGTAAAATTTTATCAATGAAGTGAGTCTCCTGCTTTAATATTACAAATATTCGCCTGACTTATGAAAAGTGCCTGATGAGATGAAAAGCTTCTCAGGGAGGGGGTTGCGAGAACAGAGAAAAAAGAATGGTTTCGGAAAAAATAATGACAAGTTAAACAAGAGCCGTAAAGTGGGAATTTCCAGCTTTGCGGCTTTTGTGGTATCATGAATTGAAAGACATCTCAACAACTTTTCCATTGGTTACCTTAATGCACAGACCTAATCCATTCATGCTTCTCATGGTAGACATGAAAGCGGACTTTGAGCAATATTCGTTGGGAGCTTCACCTCCGGAAAAATAGTATTTGGTCTTGGAAGTAAGTTTAAATGTATGTTTTCCGTATTTTATATATGCTTTTTTGTTTTGGCTGTTTAATACTCCGTTTTTGGAAGTATTAAATGACGCATACATTGTCAGAGTGTTCCCCTTACATATAGCCTTTCTTGTGCCTGACATATAGTATTTTGTGCCATTGGTTGTTATTGTTCCGCCTTTTTTTCCATTTATGCAGGTATTATAGTAGGTTGTACCTGACTTTCCGGTAGCTGCCTGCACATTTGAGAATCCCATGCAGCCGGTAACGAGGCAGATGGCAAGTATCAGTGTTAACATTTTCTGGAACTTCTTTGTCCATGTTTTCATATTGAAAACCTCCTTTCGTTTTCTGGATTTATTATAATAGCCTGGAAAAGCAAAGTCAATAGAGAAGCGTAATGGAATAGTTGTATTGACAATAGATATCTGTATGTAGTATAATCAGACGCAGATAAAAGAAAATTCTTCGGGGTTGTGGTGATCAGCATCAGCTGAGATTCCCTACCGGCGGTTATAGTCCGCGACCCGCTCAGGCGGCTGATCTGGTGGAATTCCAGGACCGACAGTATAGTCTGGATGAGAGAAGAACACGCGATATTTACCATACGTGCTCATTACCCCGGACATATAATCCGGGGTTTTTTATATGTTGAAGAAAATCTTCATTATATAAAAAGCTTGTGGAATTTTCTTTTAACAGGATATGAGACAGATCCATAAAGAATAATTTCAAAGGAGAGAAACAGTATGAGTGAACAGGTATTAAGAAATGGAAATGTGATGGCAAGGAGTAAGACGAGAACCATCACACAGATAGCCATGCTTGGTGCTATCGCAGGAATTTTAATGAATCTGGAGTTTCCGCTTCCTTTCCTGGCACCGAGTTTTTATCAGCTGGACTTTTCAGAAATCCCGGTACTGGTTGGCTCATTCGCAATGGGACCGATCGCAGGTGTACTGATCGAGCTGGTAAAGATTCTTGTGCATCTGGTAACAAAGGGATCTATGACAGCAGGTGTAGGCGATGTGGCAAACTTCATCTTTGGATGTACATTTGCAGTTCCGGCAGGTCTGATCTACCGTTACAAATCTGTTAAGAGCAGAAAACATGCAGTGATCGGAATGGCAACTGGAACCGTACTTACAGCAGTAGTTGCATGCTTTATCAATGCATTCGTGTTACTTCCGGCATACGGAAAGGCTTTTGGAATGCCGGTAGAAGCATTTATTGAAATGGGTAGCGCAGTACACAGCTCTGTAAATAATCTTCTTACATTTGCAGCAATGATCATTTTCCCATTCAATATATTTAAATATACACTGACATCTCTGATCGTATTCTTTATTTATAAGAGAATCCGTGTAGTTCTTAAGGGAGATTGATTTTATATCTGATAAAGAATAAATTGGCAGTCCAATAAAAAAGAAGAACAGTCGTATGATGAAAAATCTACGGCTGTTTTTCTTTTTGGCGGGTAAAAAATAATTACAGAAATTGTCAGACTGACTTAAAAAAGATACGATAATATGGTAAGATAAAGCAGACAATATAAACACCTGAATGTGAGGTTTATGAATAGCGAAAGGAAGTATCCATTATGGGACAGATACACAATATTGAGAAATTGACAGACTGTAAATTTTTAAACTTATATCATTTAAATGCAACAAGTGTCCATAACACTCCTGTGTCATATTTTGTGGCATCACGCGCGAAGAGTATTAACGAATTAAAAATAAAAACAGGTAAAAATACTCCGGATGGTGTAATTATTTACAGTCTTTACGGAGAGAAAAAAGACAGGGTTGTATTGGTACGTCAGTACAGATATGCAATCGGCGGATACATCTATGAATTCCCGGCAGGTCTGGTAGAACCGAACGAAGAATTCCATGAAGGTGCAGTAAGAGAAATGTATGAGGAAACAGGACTGAAATTCACACCTCTGAAAGTAAATCCTGCATTTGAGAAACCTTATTTCACAACGGTTGGCATGACAGATGAATCCTGCGCAAATGTTTACGGTTACGCGGAAGGTGAGATCAGTAAAGCGGCACAGGAGGATTCCGAAGAAATCGAAGTTGTGCTTGCTGACAGAGAAGAAGTAAAGAGAATCCTGAAAGAGGAAAATGTAGCGATCATGTGTGCATATCAGCTTATGCATTTCCTTCAGGATGAAGAACCTTTTGCATTTTTGAAGGAAGAACTTTAACCAAATCAAGCAAATAGCGAAGAGGATGATTTTATCTGCTTGATTAAGGAGAATTAAAGGATTAAACTAGAATCCTGAATATGATTCTGAAAATTGACTGATGAGTATCATTAATATTTTATACAGGAGCAAAAAAGATAATGGACGAGTGTAAACGAAGTTTACGAAAAGAAATAGTCAGGCTGGCACTTCCAATTGCACTTCAGCAGTTCATGACAGCCCTGGTCGGAGCATGTGATGCGATCATGCTGGGAAAGTTAAGTCAGGATGCCATGTCAGCTGTATCACTGGCCACACAGGTTACTTTTGTATTTAATCTGTTTATGTTTGCATTTATGGCAGGCGAGAATATGTTTGTGGCACAATATTATGGAAAAGGGGACTACAAAGGTATTTCCCAGGTGTTCAGCCTTGTAACAAAGATTTGCGGATGTATTGCAGTGGTATTTCTGGCAGGAGCCCTTTTCTTTCCGGAACAGATCATGAGAATCCTGACAAATGAGGAAACTCTGATCGTTCTGGGAAGTGAGTATTTAAGGGTGATTGGCATTTCCTATGTGTTTTCGGGAATTGCACAGACTTTTCTGGCAATCATGAAGAACTGTGGTGCAGTAAATATGAGTACCCTGATCAATGGGGTTATGGTAATTCTCAATATCGTATTGAATGCTGTTTTAATTTTTGGACTGTCCGGCTTCCCGAAAATGGGAATTAAAGGTGCTGCACTGGCAACCGTACTTGCAACAGTTGTGCAGTTCCTGTGGAGTGTTGGTTATGTATTGTGCAGGATCAGAGCTGTGAAATTCAGTCTCAGAAGCTGTGAAAAAAAGTTATTTGGCCGTTTCTGGCAGAAAGCCGTTCCGTTACTGATCAATAATCTTGCATGGGGAATAGGGTTTTCCATGTATTCTGTGATCATGGGACATCTGGGAACGGATGCCGTTGCCGCCAATGGAATAGCGAATATTTCCAAAAATCTTGTTGTATGCTTCTGCCTCGGACTTGGAAATGCAGGCAGTATCATAGTGGGAAACCGTCTTGGTGCAGACCGCCTGCAGGAAGCAAAGGAGGCAGGCGGAACACTTACCAGAACTGCGATTATTGCAGGAATTGTATCAGGCCTTGTCCTGATCGCCTTGTCCCCATTTATCACAAAAATGGTAGATCTCACCCCGACAGCCCGCGGATATCTGCAAAAAATGCTGCTGATCTGTTCCTATTATATTGCAGGAAAATCAGTAAACTGTATGACAATAGGCGGAATTTTCGCAGCAGGCGGAGACTCCAAATTTGGAATGTTGTGTGATTCCGTAACTTTGTGGTGCATCACCGTTCCTCTGGGATGCATCTGCGCATTTATCCTGAAACTGCCGGTTATGGTTGTCTACTTTGTACTCAATCTGGACGAGATTATTAAACTGCCGGTGGTTTATAAACATTATAAGAAATATAAATGGATTAAGAATCTTACATAATTTTACACGTTTCACAGGCACATATACCGGATATCCGGGACTATGTGCCTGTTTTGTTTTAATGATATTTATGCATCCGTGCATAATAACTGATGCATAAGATCACAGTGGCTCCGCTCCATGCTGCAATCTCTGCAAAGAAAATACCGTCCTGTCCGATGAAATGGGGAAGGATCAGTGCAGCACTGATACGCATGACAAATTCAGCCATACCACTTACCATAGGCATTAAGGTATCTCCCAGCCCCTGAAGTGCAGATCTGTACACGTACAGGAAGTACAAAACCCAAAGCATGGCAGCCATAATAGAGAGGTATTTAAAAGCAATTGCAAGTACCTGCTGTGTCTGCTGCGGTTCACCTGAGATGAAAAGTGAGAGAATATTTTTTCCAAATAAAAACATGGCAGCAGAAATGATCAGTGAGGTAAGCAGGGAAAGCAGCATACTGCTGCGGACGCCTTTTCTGATCCTGTCAATCTTTCTGGCTCCCAGATTCTGACCCACATAGGTAACGATGGCATATCCATAGGAAATAGCAGCCATTTCCAGCAGACCATAAAGTTTGTTTGTAGCTGTAAATCCTGCTACAAAAAGGAAACCGTAGCCATTGATCACATACTGGACTACCAGACCGCCCACACCGATGATGATATTCTGGAATACAACAGGAATACCAAGTTTCATCAGGCGGGCATTCATGCCGGAGGCAGGCATAAAATCTGCTCTGGTCAGATGAACGATATCAATTCTGCGTAAAATCAGGAAACAGTAAACAGCGGAGAAGCTCTGTGCGATCACAGTTGCGATTGCTGCTCCTGCCACACCCCATCCGAAGCCTGCCACAAAAAGGATGTCCAGTGAGACATTCAGCACAGATGCGATAATCATTGCGGTCAGCGGTGTTTTACTGTTTCCCATAGCCCTTAGGGCAGAGGCAAACATATTATAGGCTGCTGTGGCGGGGATTCCACAGAAAATGATGCGCAGATATAACAGAGACATTCCGATAATATTGGAAGGTGTATGCAGCCCTGTTAATACCAGCGAAGCAAATGACTGGCTGAGAATCAATACTCCGGCTGCGATGAATGTGGTTAGCCGGTAACTGTGAGCCAGAGATTTACGCAGATTTTCGAAATCCTTTGCCCCATAATACTGGGAGAGTTGAATAGAAAATCCCTGAGTGAGTCCTGTGGATATTCCTGTGACAACCCACATCAGAAAGTCAACAGCACCCAGTGCGGCAAGAGCCTCCACACCTGCAACCTGGCCAACAACCATGGTATCCACCATTGTATAAAGCTGCTGACAGATATTTCCCAGCATCAGGGGAATTGCAAAAAGAATGATCAACCGTCCCGGTGAACCGGAGGTCATATCCTGAATCTTGGTTTTCATTAGTATAAAAGTTCCTTTCCGGAGCATATTTGAAAAAGTTTAGAAATGATTATTCGAATATGCCCTGATATTTACATTAATAATTTGTAACTATTCAGTAGTCTGCTATCCCGCGAGGTGTTTTGGCACGTAAGTACCAAAATCCCGAGACATACAAGCCAAAATGCCATCACCGCAGGTGATTTTTAATGCATTTTGGCTCGTAACTGTGAAGGTACTGAACAGTTACGATAATTTTATATCATTAACATGAAAAATGAAATATAATATTTCATCAGGATGATATAAATTTATCTGTTATTGTAAGTCCCCCTGCTTCAATTGCAAAAAGCAACATACTCTGCAGAGACAATGGCTATTTACAAATATGACAATAACAGGTATCATTCTTTTATAAATACATTAATAAAAGAAGGTAGAAACAGAATGAGCGGACTGGAAAAGAAATTTGCCACGAAATCAAAAATCGTAAATTATATTATAAATAGAGAATCCACATCAAAAGTGGAAATATCCAAAGAACTGAATCTGAGTATGCCAACAGTTCTGTCTAATGTAAAAGATTTATTGGAAAAAGGTATCATAATAGAAATTGGAGAATATGAATCCACAGGAGGAAGAAAGGCTAAAAGTATTGGAATCAATCCATCCTATCGTTATGCAATGGGAATTGTGATCACTGCAAATCATCTGGGAATGGTGCTGGTAAATCTGAAGTATGAGATTGTGAAATCAGAGCGGATCCGTCTGAAATTTGTATCTGATATGTCATATTGCAGTCAGGTGGCAGATTATGCGGCGAAATTTCTGGATCATATGAATGATGCAGAACAGAAAGAAAAGCTTCTGGGTGTTGGAATCTCTATTCCGGGAATCATTAATCAGGAGCAGAAACTGGTGATAAAATCCCACGCACTGAAACTTGAAAACTATAGTCTCAGTTTCCTGGAACAGGCATTTTCTGTCCCGGTTTATTTTTCAAATGATGCCAATGCGGCAATGATGGCAGAAGATATGAACATCTATCAGAATGCAATTTACCTTTCGTTGAATCAGACTCTTGGCGGTGCATTTTGCATAGGGGGAAATTTGTTTTCCGGAGAAAATCAGAAGGCCGGAGAATTTGGACATATGATACTTGTACCTCAGGGTCGCAAGTGTTATTGTGGAAAATCAGGTTGTGCAGATGCTTATTGCGCTGCAGGCGCACTTGTTGGTGAGTCAAAGGATTCTGTGGAACAGTTTATGCAGCTGCTTCAAAACAATGATGAAAAGGCAGAGAAAAAATGGGAAGAGTATCTTGATTATCTTGCAGTTCTGATTTCAAATCTGCGCATGGCATATGATATGGATATCATTCTTGGAGGTGAAATGGGTGGATATCTCTCAGATTATATGATACCTCTTGGGGAAAAAGTAATGAAGTATAATGGATTTGATCATGATCTGAGATATCTGAAAAACTGTTCTTATAAGAAAGAAGCCTCAGCTGTAGGTGCAGCAAAGCATTTCTTGCAGGATTTTATCGGAAAGATATAGCCGATAGCATTCTTGAATCACTGATGATCTGCTGATATACCATATTAAACAAATATCTGAATATAAAAAATACCCTGATTACAACAAAGAAAGGTTGTGATCAGGGTATTTTGTTATTGTGCGGGAATTCAGCAGATAATTATGAGGAGTGTTATAGTAACATCTGCATAAAAATAAAATCTTTACTTTGTGCAACTGGTAGAAATGAGAAATATTTTTAAATGTTTATTGACAAATTTAGCGATTTGAATAATAATGTAATTACTTTAATAAAACATTTAATAAAAGTTAATAAATAACTAGAGGTTCAAAGTACATTCAACAAATAAGGAGGAAAATATTATGTTACAGCAGGTTATGACAAATCCAGGAGAAATTATTTTCAGAGAGGTTCCCGTACCAGAGATTAAAGACAACCAGGTTTTGGTTAAGATTATGAATATTGGTATCTGTGGTTCTGATATCCATGTATATCACGGAAAACATCCTTTTACAAAATATCCGGTAACCCAGGGACATGAAGTATCAGGAGAAGTGGTAAAAACAGGTGATGCAGTAACAGAATTTCATGTGGGACAGAAAGTAACAATTGAGCCACAGGTATATTGTGGACATTGTTATCCATGCCGTCACGGAAAATACAATCTCTGCGAAGAGCTGAAAGTAATGGGATTCCAGACAACAGGAACTGCATCCGAGTATTTTGCAGTTGATGCATCAAAAGTAACACCGATACCGGAAGATATGTCTTATGAAGAGGGCGCAATGATCGAGCCTCTGGCAGTAGCTGTTCATGGTGTTAAACAGATGGGCGATGTAACAGGAATGAATATTGTGGTGATAGGAGCCGGTCCGATCGGAAATCTGGTAGCGCAGTCTGCAAAAGGGATGGGAGCAGCTAAAGTTATGATCACAGATGTCAGTGATCTTCGTCTGGAAAAAGCAAAAGAGTGTGGAATTGACGTATGTGTCAACACAAGGAATAAAAATTTCGGGGAAGCAATGGTAGAAGCCTTTGGACCGGATAAGGCAGATGTTATCTATGACTGTGCAGGAAATAACATTACAATGGGACAGGCAATCAAGTATGCAAGAAAAGGAAGCGTGATTGTGCTGGTTGCAGTTTTTGCAGGAATGGCTGAGATCGATCTGGCAGTTGCAAATGATCATGAGCTTGATATCAAGAGCACAATGATGTACAGACATGATGATTATGTAGACGGAATCAGACTGGTGAATGAAGGAAAAGTGCATTTAAGACCGCTGATCTCTAAGACATTTGCATTTAAAGATTATCTGAAAGCATACCAGTACATTGACGATAACCGTGAGACTACAATGAAAGTGATTATCAATGTGCAGGAAAAATAAAATACCCTGCTGATCATACATAAGCATTATGTAAGACAAAGATATAATAAAAAAGACTGCTGTAGAGAAGACATGAGTAAACGGAAAGACGGAGGATGGCAGCAGTCTCTGCCCTGATGCTGTTTTCGAGATTTTGGGATGCGATCATTCCTGACTGCGTAGAATACGGCTGTACTCAGTATTATGAGACATTCCTTTACTACAATTCCGGGAATTTTATGGATAGTGACAGCAATTGTACTGTTTTTCTACCGTCTGAACAAAAAACGTTACAATGAAATTATAGAAGACCTGAAAAAAAACAGGATAAAATAAAGAGTGTCGTGAAGTGAATTGCGAATATCAACGGGTCTCCTTGAGCAGTGCTAGAAAATCTGCTTAAGGAGATTTTTATGTCTGGAGTTTTTGTGGTTGCATTTTTATTTTATATCAGTATAATGGTGGGATAAGTCTGCAGATGAAAGGAAGACAATGCTGACAATATAACGAAGGAGCGAAGTATTATGCTGAAAAGATTCACCAGATATGTAACCCAGAGTGTTGCCGGAATGATCGGGATTTCCGTTTATATTCTGGCAGATACTTTCTTTATATCTGTATATTCAGGTGCTGACGGACTGGCAATCCTGAACCTGATCCTGCCGGTTTATGGGCTGATCTATGCGATTGGGGCTATGATCGGGATTGGTTCCGCTACCAGGTATGCCATAAGCAGGGCAAAAGGAGAAAATACAGATTATTATTTCATACAGTCAGTAACCTGGAGCATACTGGCTGCAGTTCCATTTATGCTGATCGGAATTTTCATTCCGGACAAAGCATTGGCCTTGCTGGGTGCAGATGCCGGACTGATCGGACTTGGGCGAAACTACATGAGAATTATTCTGATCGCAACACCATTCTTCATGTCAAACTATACATTTACTGCATTTGCCAGAAATGATGGAGCGCCTTCTATTGCAATGATCGGTTCCATCAGTGGAAGTATTTTTAACATTATATTTGATTATATATTCATGTTTCCTGTCGGTCTGGGATTTTCCGGAGCAGGACTGGCTACTGCAATCTGTCCGATCGTAACAATGAGTGTCTGTACCACACACTACAGAAGCAGCAGAAACCATGTGGGATTTCATTGGAAAAAACCGTCATTCAGACACCTGATTTCCTGCTGCCAGCTGGGAGTTTCCGCATTCGTCGGTGAACTGTCTTACGGTGTGATCGCCATTGTATTTAACTTTCTAATCCTGGGAATCGCGGGAAATGTGGGTGTAGCAGCCTATGGAGTTGTGGCAAACCTTTCTATCGTGGCATTTGCAATTTTCAACGGTCTGGCTCAGGGAGCACAGCCCCTGATCAGTGAAAGCTACGGAAAAGTTCAGCTCACTCAGGTAAAAAAACTTCTGAAATGGAGCCTGCTCGTATGCCTTGCAGTAGAAGTAATGATCCAATTGATTATCTGGACAGCAACTGACTCGCTGATTGGCATTTTCAACAGTGAAAACAATGTTCAGTTATTAAATTATGCACACACAGGACTGCGTCTGTACTTCCTTGGATTTATAGTGGCAGGAATCAACATTGTACTGGTGGCATATTTCTCAGCAGTGGATGAACCGAAAATTGCGATTGTCGGTTCATTCCTGAGAGGAATTGTTGCCATTGTTATCTGCGCAGTTATACTTGCGAAATTATTTGGATTAAATGGAATCTGGCTCTCTCTGCTTGCAGCGGAGACAGTTACTTTTCTGACGATTCTGTTTCTGGCATATAAAGACAGAAGAAAAAGAATGGCAGTTGTCTGAATTTATAGCAAGTAAAGCAGAGAGCAGGATTTGGTTAAAATTCAGGAATTGTCCGGATAAAATCAGGCTGTTCAATATCAAGCAGTCTGATTTTCCGTTCAATCCCTCCGGCATAACCGGTAAGGCTTCCGTCTGAACCTATAACTCTGTGGCAGGGGACGATTACGGAAACCCGGTTATGTCCAACTGCACTGCCAACTGCCTGAGCAGACATAGTTTTCAGTCCACGTTTATCAGCTATTTTGCGGGCAATCTCGCCGTAAGTAACTGTCTGACCATAAGGGATCTCCAGTAAAATGTCCCACACTTCTCTCTGAAAATCTGTTCCGATCAAATGAAGCTTCGGCAGGAAATCCGGCTTCTGCCCACTAAAATAAATATCCAGCCAGCGCAGAGCATCTTTCAAAATACAGTTTTCTTTTTCCTCAAAAACAAAATCCCTGTGTCCTGGAAATTCTCCAAAATACTTCTGTCCCTCAAACCAGGCTCCCACAAGCCCAATATCATCAGCTTCCAACAGCATTTTTCCAAGTGGAGACAGATAATAAGTTCTGTAAATCATAATATTCACCCTCATAGAAAAATAAGTAATAATAGATAGCACTTGGCTTCTTATTGGTACAATTCATTATAAAATTTTCGCATGACAAAAGCAATAAAATCTCAGTTTATAAGTCTTGAGATTTTAACCGAATCAAATAAGTTACCTGATTCAACTGTGGAAAGAATTCTTGTATAAACTTCAAAACTGATGTAAGATAAGATTACTCAGTTTGGAGGTTTTATTTTTATGTGGAATGAAATAAAAGATTTCGCTGTGCCGGAACTGGATGTATATGCCAGAACATCTGAGGTGCAGCTTTTACGATATTATGAACCGGAACCGGGAATTTTTATTGCGGAGAGTCCGAAAGTAATTGAGCGAGCTCTGAAAGCAGGATATCAGCCAATCTCTTTTCTGGTGGAGCATAAAGACCTGGAAGGAGAGGCACAGGAAATCCTGAAACAATATCCGGATGTGCCGGTCTATACTGCGGAATATGAACTGTTGGTCAAGCTGACCGGGTTTGCTCTTACTCGGGGAATGCTCTGCGCAATGCGCAGAAATCCACTGCCATCTGTAGAGGAAATCTGCAGAAATGCCAGCCGCATAGCAGTTCTTGAAAATGTTGTAAATCCTACAAACATCGGAGCTATTTTCCGGTCAGCAGCAGCTCTCCATATGGATGCAGTACTTCTGACCAGCGGATGCAGTGATCCGCTTTACCGACGTGCAGCCAGAGTAAGCATGGGAACCGTATTCCAGATTCCCTGGACATACTTTAATAAAAAAAATGTATGGCCACAGGATGGAATGCAGACTCTGCAAAATTTGGGATTCAAAACAGCTGCAATGGCTTTGCGTGATGATTCTGTAGGAATTGATGACAAAGCACTCCGTTCAGAAGAAAAACTGGCAGTCATTCTCGGAACAGAAGGTGACGGCCTTGCATCACAGACCATCGCAGACTGCGATTATACAGTAAAGATACCAATGTCCCACGGAGTAGATTCGTTGAATGTGGCAGCGGCAAGTGCAGTGGCATTCTGGGAGCTGGGACACAGGTAAAGCTCATAATTCCGGAAAAGGAACAGTTTATTGAGAGTATACAGAATTTAACACGAGTTCTGTATACTTTTTTTTATAAAAAATGAAACTTTTTGTTCTTTGACAGGATATATAAGAATGTAAAGGTTAAAAGCTTTTAATTTTTGAAAGTATTAAAAAGAAAGTAGGATTGATATGACAGATGAAGCAGAGCTTTTGCAACGTCTCAGGAACAGAGAAAAAAACTCAATAGATGAAGCAATCCAAATTTATACGCCATATTTGAGTACTGTTTTGTATCATATGGCCGGCAATTCACTGCCGAAAGAGGATATTGAAGAAATTGTGGCAGATGTGTTTGTTATACTCTGGAAGAATGCTGAAAGGATAGATTTGCAGAAAGGTACATTACGGTCATATCTTGCTGCTGTTGCCCGAAATTTTGCTCTGAAACGGATAAACAGAAAAACGGATCATATAGTTCTTGAAGATATTGAACTGTCAGATGGCAAAGATTTCATTGAAGAGAATTTTCACAATAATTATGTATGGGAAACAGTTATGAGCCTTGGCGAACCTGACAGCGAGATTTTTGTAAGGTGGTATAAATTTGATGAAAAAATCAAGGACATTTCAAAAGCAATGGGGCTTAATATTTCTACAGTGGAACAAATATGTATTATGTACATTATATAAATAAATTGGTATCGGATGATTACGAATTGACAGAACAAGATAAAAAAGACCAGGCCAGTGGAAAAGTTGTATTCAGTTACGATGACAGCGCTTCTCAGATTGTAGTCAGTCAGGTTCAAAGCGTTAACTGGAATAAAGATGGCATCCAGTATGATTTGCTTCAAATAGATGGAAAATTATCTGCCGGTGAACTTGCAGATATGGCGAAAGAAGTTATTAATAACGGAAGATAAAGAAAAAAGATGGTGAATTCAGTCCGGTTCACCATCTTTTTGTAATTGTTGTGAAAATACCTGTATCGCAGCTGATGTATAATATGTTATAATTAATAGAAAAAGATGCAGGTAAAATTATATTTTATTCAGACATCAAGATGTATAATCCACACGGAATGGAAAGGAGCGGTAAATATATGAAATATGAAATTAAAGGTGATACACTCCCAGTTGTAATCTGCTATCTGGACAATGGTGAAAAGGTTGTGACAGAGGGCGGCGGAATGTCCTGGATGTCACCAAATATGAAGATGGAGACAACCTCCAATGGCGGAATCGGAAAGATGTTTGGGCGTATGTTCTCCGGGGAAAAAATGTTCCAGAATATCTATACAGCAGTCGGTGGAAATGGAATGATCGCATTTGCATCCTGTTTCCCAGGATCTATCCGTGCGTTTGATATTACACCGGGAAATGAGATCATCGCACAGAAATCAGCTTTTCTTGCCAGCGAAGCCAGCGTAGACTGTTCTGTACATTTCAGTAAAAAATTCAGTGCAGGTCTTTTTGGTGGTGAGGGATTTATCATGCAGAAATTTTCCGGAAACGGAACACTGTTTGCCGAGTTTGATGGACATGTTGTAGAATATGAATTAAAAGAAGGTCAGAAGATCGTAGTTGATACCGGACATCTTGCCGCAATGAGTGCCGGCTGTAAGATGGAAATCGTGACAGTTCCGGGAGTAAAGAATATGCTTTTCGGTGGAGAAGGGGTATTTAATACAGAAATTACAGGTCCTGGTCATGTATGGCTTCAGACCATGCCAATCAGTAATGTGGCAGGAGTTCTCAGACAGTATATGCCGTCGAGTAATAACTAAAAAACAAAAAACATTAGTGTGCCGACAAGTTGATTCTTGAAACAATCTTGCAGATGAAGAAATAAAAGTAAAACCTCCGAATATTCAGAGAAAAAATCTGAATATTCGGAGGTTTTTATATTGTGATGTCAGAGTCAAAAGACTCTGAGCTCCTGGATTCACGGTTTTATAGTTATTATGCAGTATGATCAACAGAAGCCACAGGTGGTAAAGTAGAGCATAAAGTATTATCCTGGGAAAAGGTTTTCATGATGCCTGAGATTGTCTTATGCAGATATGGACGATATTCTGTCATGGATACTGGCTGCTGATACAGAATACAACTATAACAGGTAGACCCTACCAGTTCAATAATTGTAAATAGAAGCAACTCCGGATTCTTATAATGAAGCCCATTCTGAGCCAGCATATCCAGATATGACTGATAGAAATTGTATTCGTCATCCGGCATCTTCTCTTCAAAAGCACCCTTAAATACACCCCAGGCAAGATTCTTCGAAATAAAAAGCAGAAGAGTGCGGTCCTGATCAAGTGCTGTCAGGATAAAATCTACAATAAAATGTACCTGCTCGTCAAACTGTGTGATATGCGCATCCTGCAAAGCTTCATGTGCGCGGAAAAACAGTTCTCCTGTTTTATGGGAAACGAGCTTATTGCGAATATCATATTTATCTTTAAAATAGAGATAAAAAGTACCCTTGGCTACACCTGCCTGATTTACGATATCTGAAATCGTAGTCTTTGTGAGTCCCTTTGTAGTAAATAACTCAAAAGCGGTGTTAAACAGAGCATCCTTTTTCTTCTTTTTATTTAGCTCCAGTTTTCCCATTACAGTTTTTCCTTCTTTCTTCAAAGAGTTCATACTTTTATTTTAAACAAAAATGACTAAAAGTCAATATTGGATTTTGGATAATGAAAGCAAAAAAATGATAGAACCATAATCGGGCAATAGAAAGAAAAATACTGTCTATTTATTTGTCGAAAAAATTTAGACAAATTGTGAAGAATGATTATTGACTACCAGTCATTTTTGGTATATAACATTCCATGAAATAAAAAATGACTGTTGGTCATAGAATGATTAAACAGTATCAATAAGAAATAAAAAGGAAAAGGAGAATAAAATGATTAAGGTAGGAAAGTGGATTGCAAAACACAAAATACTGATCATTATCATCGGGATTATCTTACTGATTCCGGCATATCTCGGTATGGCTGCAACCAAAATCAATTACGATGTATTAAGTTATCTGCCAGACACCCTTGAGACCGTTGAGGGACAGGATATCATGGTAGACCAGTTTGGAATGGGAGCGTTCTCCATGATAGTTGTGGAGGACATGGAGCTTAAGGACGTAGCTGCTTTAAAAGAAAAGGTTGAAGCAGTTGATCATGTCAAGAAAGTATTATGGTATGACAGTGTTCTGGATGTTTCCGTTCCTGTTGAAATGCTTCCGAAAGATTTAAGAGAGGCATTCTTTAATGGAAATGCGACAATGATGATCGCATTGTTTGACAATACAACATCATCTGAAACTTCCATGGATGCTGTAACAGAGATCCGTAAGATTACTTCAAAGGATTGTTTCGTCAGTGGAATGACAGGTATTGTTACTGATATCAAACAGATTGCACTGAAAGAAATGCCAATCTATGTTGTGATTGCATCCTGTCTTTCTCTGGTAGTCCTGCTTCTTGCAATGGATTCCCTGGTTGTGCCGGTGCTTTTCCTGCTTTGCATAGGTGTAGCAGTTTTATATAACCTCGGAAGTAATATTTTCCTGGGCCAGATTTCCTATATCACACAGGCTCTGACAGCGGTTCTTCAGTTAGGCGTTACAATGGACTATTCTATTTTCCTGCTGAACAGTTATGAGGAAAATAAGAAACGATTTGAAGGGGATAAAGAGAGAGCGATGGCGCATGCCATCAATGCAACTTTCAAATCTGTAATCGGAAGTTCCATTACCACAGTGGCCGGATTTATTGCACTTTGTTTTATGACTTTCTCACTTGGACGAGATATGGGTATCGTTATGGCAAAAGGTGTTGTGATCGGTGTTTTCTGTTGTGTAACATTGCTTCCGGCATTAGTACTCACTTTTGATAAAGCAATTGAGAAGACAACACATAAGCCATTACTTCCAAGCTTCGATAAAGCATCTGCATTTATCACAAAGCATTATAAAATATGGCTGATCATTTTTCTGGTAATGCTCTTCCCGGCAATCCATGGAAATAATAATTTAAAGAACTACTATAACATTGATAAGTCACTTCCGGCTACTCTGGACAGTAACGTGGCGAATGCAAAGCTTCAGGAAACTTTTGATATGAACAATGTTCATATGGTCTTATTAAAGAAAGGACTTACATCAAAAGAAAAAACAGAAATGCTCAACCAGATCAAAGATGTTGACGGAGTAAAATGGGCCCTTGGAATGGATTCCTTCGTAGGTGCTGCATTCCCGGATACCATGATTCCGAGTGATTTGAAGAAGATGCTCGAGAGTGATGAATATGAGATGGAGTTCATCTGTTCCCAGTATAAGACAGCGACAGACGAGGTAAATAATCAGATTGATGAGATTCAGAAGATTGTAAAGAGCTACAGTCCGGAATCTATGGTAATCGGTGAGGCACCTCTGACAAAAGATCTGCAGGATGTTACAGATGTAGACTTAAAGACAGTAAATACAATCTCAATCCTGGCAATCTTTATCATTATTATGGTTGTGTTTAAATCTATTTCACTTCCATTTATCCTGGTTGCAGTTATTGAATTTGCAATTTTCGTCAATATGTCTGTTCCATATTATCAGGGAAAAGAAGTTGTATTCGTAGCAAGTATCGTTATCGGATGTATCCAGCTGGGCGCAACAGTTGACTATGCAATCCTGATGACCAGCAGGTATCAGAAAGAACGTGGACTTGGAAAGAATAAAAAAGAAGCGATTGCCATTGCGCATAAGACATCCATGAAGTCAATCGTAATCAGTGGATGCAGTTTCTTTGCAGCGACCTTTGGCGTTGGTCTTTATACACAGGTCGATATGATCGGAAGTATCACAAACCTGCTTTCACGAGGAGCGGTTATCAGTACACTGGTTGTATTGTTGATCCTGCCGGCTATGTTTATGATATTTGATCCACTCATCTGCCACACATCCATTGGATTTGTCAAGAAGAAAAACGCAGAAGAGAA